>JAILAS010000125.1 GCA_024681495.1 Eubacterium sp.
TGTTAAGATTGGAAATGGTTCTGTAGTGGTAGGAAATATCAATGCCACTTCGGCAGTGGTTGCCGGCGCAATCAAGGGCGACCTCGACGTTAAGGGACCGGTTATCGTGGATACCACGGCTGTTATCGTAGGTAACATCAAGTCCAAGTCCGTTCAGATTAACAACGGCGCTGTTATCGAGGGATTCTGTTCACAGGCATACTCCGATGTTAACGTGGATGATCTCTTCGGAAAGGAAGATTAATGGCCGCTAAGTCTATTCTGTTAAAACTCTCGGGTGAGGCGCTTGCCGGAGACGCCCGATTTGGATTTGATGAGGAAACCGTAAGGGATGTGGCCCGTCAGGTGAAGCGGGTGGTTGACGCCGGCGTCGCCGTGGGCGTGGTTATCGGAGGAGGAAACTTCTGGAGAGGCCGTTCGTCAGACGCTATTGAGCGTACCAAGGCCGACCAGATAGGCATGCTTGCCACCGTCATGAACTGCGTTTATGTCTCTGAGATGTTCCGTTCTGAGGGCATGAAGACGGATATTCTCACGCCCTTCCAGTGCGGGGATGTTACCTCGCTCTACTCGAAGGACAGGGTTATGGAGAAGCTGGGCGAGGGATACGTGGTATTCTTTGCCGGCGGAACCGGACATCCGTACTTTTCGACGGATACTGCCACGGTTCTGCGCGCGATAGAGATGGAGGCCGACGCCATTTACCTGGCTAAGGCGGTGGACGGCGTCTACGACAGCGATCCCAAGGTCAATCCTTCTGCGGTTAAATACGACGAGCTCTCCATAGAGGAGGTAGTCGATAAGAAACTCGGAGTCATTGACCTCGCGGCTTCAGTATTGGCCATGGAGAATCACATGCCGATGTATGTGTTTGGCCTTAACCAGAAAGACGGAATTATAAACAGCATTACCGGCGAGTTTACCGGTACGATTATAACCGCCTAGGCGGAGACCCGACATTTATGATTATTCGGAGGATATTATGGAGATAACTGTTTACGAAGAAAAGATGCAAAAATCCTACAAGAGCATGCTGGGAGAGTTCGACGCCATTCGCGTAGGACGTGCGAATCCCCACGTTCTCGATAAGATAATGGTGGACTACTACGGTGCTCCTACACCCATCCAGCAGGTCGCCAACGTGGCCGTGCCCGAGGCCAGGATTATCCAGATTACTCCCTGGGAGGGGAACATGCTTAAGGAGATTGAGAAGGCCCTGCTCACATCTGAGCTCGGCATCAATCCCACCAACGACGGTAAGTCCATAAGGCTCGTTTTCCCCGAGATGACCGAGGAGAGGCGTAAGGAAGTCTCCAAGGACGTTCGCAAGAAGGGTGAGAACGGCAAGGTTGCCATAAGGAACATCCGCCGCGACGCCAATGAAAGCATCAAGAAGGCTGTCAAGGCGGGAGATATTTCCGAGAACGAAGAGGAAAATCTTCAGTCCGACATTCAGAAGATGACTGATAAGTACATCAAGGAAGTCGACGAGGCCATTGAAGAGAAGATTAAGGAAGTAATGGCAGTTTAAGAGGTTTTTCGGAAGGGGCATGGTTTTCTCGTGCCCCTTTCTTGTTATATCTGACGGGAGAAAAAATGGAAGAAACATTAAAAATCCCGGCGCACGTCGCCATTATACTGGACGGAAACGGCAGGTGGGCCAAGAGTAAGGGCCTTCCGCGCAACGTCGGCCATACGCAGGGGGCCAGGAACATCGAGACCATCTGCAGGGCGGCGCACAGCCTTGGGATTAAATATCTGACGTATTATGCCTTTTCCACCGAAAACTGGAATCGTCCTAAGGACGAGGTGAACAAGCTCATGGAGCTACTGCGGGATTACATGAAGACCGCCGTAAAGAGGGCCAATAAAAACAACATGAGGGTTCGTATCATAGGTGACATAAATCGCCTTGACGACGACCTTATCGAGAGCATCCGCAATCTCGAGGAGGCATCGAAGGACAATACCGGCCTGAACATGCAGATTGCCATCAATTACGGGTCACGCGATGAGATTGTGCGCGCCGTAAACAGATTTATCGACGAGAAGGGAGCCGCCCACATAACCGAGGAGGAGCTCTCGGCTCACCTGGATACTGCAGACATTCCCGATCCCGACCTCCTCATACGTACGTCGGGAGAGCAGAGGCTTTCGAACTACCTTCTCTGGCAGCTGGCGTACGCCGAGTTTTACTTCACCCGGGTGCCCTGGCCCGCGTTCAGCGAGAAGGATCTTAAAGAGGCCGTGGCCGCCTACTCCTCCAGGGACAGGCGCTTCGGTATGATTAAGGAGAGTTAAAGTTGAAGTCATTTTTAACCAGACTCATAAGTGGCATCGTTTTGGTCGCCATACTCATTGGAGTCACCATCCCCGGTGGATGGGTCATCGATATAGCGTTTCTGGCCGTTTCTCTCATCGGATACTATGAGCTGATGAGGGTTTTGGGGCTCGAGAAGACCCCGTTTTTCGCGGTCGGCATCGTTGTTTCGGTGTGCTTTTACATAAGACTGATTCACGGCGGTGGAGCGTTTTCGCTCGAGTACGACCCGGTATACGCCCTTGCCTTCCTGGGGATAAGCTGCGCCATTATGGTGTTTAAATACCCGAGGTATGAGATGGGAGACATCGCGCGTTCGTTCTTCGCCTTCGTCTATGTGCCGTACCTGCTCTCGTTCATCGTGCGTTCGCGCCTTCTCGAGAGTGGAATATACCTGGTGTGGCTCATATTCCTCACCGCATGGGGGTGTGATACCCTGGCCTATTGCTCGGGCGTCCTCCTCGGAAAGCATAAGCTCTGCCCGCTGCTTTCCCCGAATAAGTCCGTCGAGGGCGCAGTGGGAGGCGTTATAGGCGCGGGGCTTCTCGGCGCGATATACGGATACGTGCTATATCGCTGGTTCGACATGTCTGAGATTTATATTGCCGGCTTCGCCGCAATCTGTGCAGTCGGAGCTGTAATATCCCAGATAGGCGACCTTACGGCATCCGCCATAAAACGCGAGTACGAGATCAAGGACTACGGTCACCTGATACCGGGTCACGGAGGAATCATGGATAGGTTCGATTCCATTATCGTGACTTCGCCTATTATCTTTGTCCTTTACGAATACTTGATTAAATCATTTATGTAAACCGAGGTTTCTATGAAAGAATTTGAGATGAAAATATCTATAATCGGGTCCACAGGATCTATTGGCACGCAGACGCTGGATGTGGCCCGGAATATCCCGGGCATAGAGGTCGTTGCGCTTGCCGCCGGCAGAAACATAGAACTTCTCGAGGAGCAGATGAGGGAGTTTTCCCCCTCGTTTGTCAGCGTTGAAAACGAGGAGCTGGCCGAGAGCCTAAGGGTTAAGACCGCCGATCTGGGCATTCCCGTCTTAAGCGGTGAGGAGGGCCTCATCGAGGTGGCCTGCGCCGAAGACGCACAGTGTGTAGTGACGGCTGTGGTCGGCATGATGGGCATTCGCCCGACCATCGCGGCCATAAAGGCGAAGAAGACCATCGCCCTGGCTAATAAGGAAACTCTCGTCTGCGCCGGTCATATCATCATGCCCCTCGCTAAGGAGTGCGGCGTGGATATTCTCCCCGTGGACTCGGAGCACAGTGCTATTTTCCAGAGCCTGAACGGCGAGAAGGAGAACGGCAATAAGATAGACAAGATCATCCTCACGGCGTCGGGCGGTCCCTTCAGGGGCAAGACCTACGAGGAGCTCGAGGATATGAAGGCCAAGGACGCCTTAAACCATCCCAACTGGTCGATGGGGCAGAAGGTCACCATAGATTCCGCCGGCCTCATTAACAAGGGCCTCGAGGTTATGGAGGCCAGGTGGCTATTCGACGTATCGCTGGACGACATACAGGTGGTGGTTCATCCTCAGAGCATAGTCCATTCCGCGGTGCAATACGTGGACGGAGCGGTCATTGCACAGCTCGGAGTCCCCGACATGAGGCTCCCGATTCAGTATGCGCTCACATATCCCAGGCGATATCCCATGAACGTAGGCAAGCTCGACTTCTACACCATGGGGAGCCTTACGTTTGAGGCGCCGGACGTTGATACGTTCCGAGGCTTTAAGCTGGCTATGGATTCGGCCGGAAAGGGCGGTAATGCACCTACCATCTTTAATGCCGCCAATGAGAACGCCGTTAAGCTATTCCTTCGCGGAGACATCGGGTTCAACGGTATTGGCAGGGTGATTGAGGAGTGCATGGAAAAGTGCTCCTTCGATCCCGAGGCGGACACGCAGAGGGTGCTCGACACCCAGAGGGAAGTAAACGAATATATGGAAGGCAGGTTTAAGCTTTGATAAGTATAATAATAGCCATTTTTATATTTGGGCTTATCATCATATTTCACGAGTTTGGCCATTGCATTGTGGCGAAGAAAAACGGAATTCGCGTCGAGGAGTTTTGCATAGGCCTGGGACCCACGCTGTTCGGCGTGCAGAAGGGCGAGACAAAGTACTCCGTTAAGCTGCTTCCCTTCGGAGGCGCCTGCATCATGACGGGCGAGGAGGGCGACAGCGACGATGAGAGGGCGTTTTGCAACAAGAGCGTTTGGGCCAGAATCGCCGTCGTATTCGCAGGCCCCGGATTTAACTTTATCCTCGCGTTCTTCCTCGCGCTTATTCTCATTGGCTGCATAGGAATCGATAAGCCTTTCGTTGCCTCCGTTACCGAAGGCTCGGCCGCAGATGCCGCAGGCCTTCAGGCGGGCGACAGGATAGTTGAGCTGGACGGTCATTCCGTTCGCGTTTACAGGGAGATTTCCAACTACCTCACGCTGAATCCTTCCAAGGTCGACGACGAGCTCACCATCGTATACGAGAGGGACGGAGAGACTTACACCACGTCTCTTACGCCCGTTTACGACGAGGAGGACGGAAAGTACTACATGGGATTCAGCGGCGGCACGCGCACTCGTATCGGCCCGTTCGAGGTCATCGGATACAGCCTGTACGAGGTTAAATACTGGATAAACATCACTGTCGACTCGCTGCGCCTCATATTCACGGGCGGCGTATCCGTGAGCGAGGTGTCGGGTCCCGTTGGAATCGTCGATACCATCGGCTCCACATACAGGGAGAGTGTGGCGATCAGCTATTTCGCGGCGTTTATTAACATGGTGAACATATCGATCCTGCTGACCGCCAATCTGGGAGTCATGAACCTCCTTCCCATACCGGCGCTGGACGGCGGGCGGCTCGTATTCCTCATTATCGAGGTCTTCAGGCGAAAGCGTATGGACCCCGACAAGGAAGGCATGGTTCATTTCGTTGGACTCATGATATTGCTCGGACTCATGATTGTTATCATGGTTCACGACGTATATAAGCTGTTTTAACCTACTGTAGAGAATGACGGAGCCTGCGTGAAGGTTTCACGCAGTGACGACGGTACGTTTGGCCTATTATCGATATTGTTTGGAGCGGTTCTATGATTCGAAGAAAAGAAACACGTGAAGTTCATATAGGAGACAGAGTAATCGGCGGCGGGAATCCCGTCCTTATCCAGTCAATGACCAACACGGATACAGCTGACGTGGAAGCCACCGTCGCACAGATTCTGGCTCTCGAGGAGGCGGGCTGTCAGCTTATACGCTGCACCGTTCCCAACCAGAAGGCGGCGGAGGCACTGGTTGACATAAAAAAGCGCATTCACATACCTCTTATCGCCGACATTCACTTCGACTACAAGCTCGCCATAGCGGCCATAGATAACGGGGCGGATAAGATTCGCATCAATCCCGGAAACATCGGTTCCGCTGACAGGGTAAAGGCCGTGGTGGACAGGGCCAGGGAGGCCAACGTCCCCATCAGGGTGGGGGTCAATTCCGGCTCGCTCGAGAAGGATATACTGGCCAGATACGGCGGAGTCACCGCCCAGGGTCTGGTTGACAGCGCCACGGATAAGGTACGAATGATAGAGGAGATGGGTTACGACAATCTTGTCGTAAGTATAAAGTCGTCCGACGTTCTCATGTGTATCGAGGCCTATGAGATTATGAGCGAGTCGACGCATCTTCCCCTGCACGTCGGAGTTACCGAGGCCGGCACCCTCACCGCGGGCAACATAAAGTCTGCCGTCGGAATAGGCACGCTGCTGCGCGAGGGCATCGGAGACACGATAAGGGTATCGCTTACAGCGGATCCGCTCGAGGAGATAAAGTCTGCGAAGCACATTCTCAGGTCGCTGGGCCTTTATACAGGCGGCATTGAGGTCGTTTCATGTCCCACCTGCGGCAGGACGAAGATAGACCTCATCGGGCTGGCTAACCGCGTAGAGAACATGGTCCAGAAGTACCCGCTAGACATAAAGGTCGCAGTCATGGGGTGTGCCGTAAACGGCCCGGGTGAGGCAAAGGAGGCGGACATCGGAATTGCCGGCGGAGACGGCGAGGGTCTCATCATCAAGAAGGGGGAAATTGTTCGAAAGGTTCCTGAGGACATGCTGCTCAGCGAGCTGGAGAGAGAACTTTCCGAATGGAAGTAGAGTAGAGTTAGAGGGGATTGGAAATGCAGACAAAAGCCACTAATTTTTTAGAGATTTTTACTACATATACGCCCGATGAACACCTGAAGACGCTCCTCGGAGATGTCGAGGTCACCAAGATTTCCAGGAGTTCCAATTGGGACCGGATGGTCATAAGTTATAACAGCCCCAGATATATAGAGTTCGAAACGGAGAAACAGATCGTTGACGGCCTTGTGAAGGCCCTTTCTCCGTGGAAGAGGATAGACATATCCATGAGGGGGCATTTTCAGCTTTCCCGGCAGTTCAACGCCAGGGTTTTCTTCGACATGTACAAGGACAGCGTGGAGGAGGAGCTTAAGTACACCAGCAGAAGGCTGTACTTCCTCTATCGCTATTCGAAGGTGAATTTCGTCACCGACGACGTAATGATGATTAATATGCCTGATAACCTCCTGGTCGAGCGCGACGAGGAGCTTATCGGGTTCTTTGACGAACTCTTCAACGAGAGGTGTGGGCTCGATGCCGAGATTCGCAAGGAGTTCTATGAGCCAGACGAGAAGCTTCGCGAGAGGATGGAGCAGAAGAAGGCTCAGGCTGAGAGCGAGGCCAGGGAGATGGCCAGGCAGGCCGCGATGGCAGCCAGAAAGGAACAGCCCACGCAGGAGCAACGTCCCGCGGAGCAGGCATCGGGCAGGAGTAAGGGCTCCAGGGTTTCCAGGCGCACGGCTCCGGTCGACCCGTCGCTCATCTACGGAAAGCCCTTCGATTACGACGAGATTACTCCCCTGAGTGAGCTCGAGGAGGGCGATAGGGCGGTGGTCGTCAGAGGACAGATCTTCGCCCAGGACAAGAGGCTCACCCGAAAGGAAGACAAGTACATTGTTTCCCTGAGCTTAACCGACTTCAACGACAGTATCAGGGTGAAGATGTTCGTGGACGTTGACTCGGCGGACGAGGCTTTGGGACGGCTCGACTCCGGTGCGTTCGTCGTCATCAAGGGAACGCCCCAGTATGACACCTACGACAAGGAACTCGTGCTCGGCCGCGTCATTGGCGCCAGGGAGACCACGGATTTCCGCACCCAGCGCATGGATAACGCGCCGGAGAAGCGCGTCGAGCTACACTGCCATACCAAGATGAGCGACATGGACGGCGTATCCGACGTTAAGGATATCATTAAGTGCGCCAAGAAGTGGGGACACGAGGCTATTGCTATCACGGACCACGGCGTGGTTCAGGCCTTCCCGGATGCGGCGTCGGCCGCAGGAGACGACCCCGACTTTAAGGTCATCTACGGCTGCGAGGGATACCTCGTCGACGACCTGAAGGACATTGCTGTCGGAGCGAAGGACGAGGATTTGAACAGCGAATTCGTCGTGTTCGATATAGAGACGACCGGATTTTCGCCCATAAACAACAGGATAATAGAGATCGGCGCGGTAAAGATTTCCGACGGAAAGATCGTCGACAGGTTCTCGACCTTCGTCAATCCCGAGGTCCCCATCCCCTACGAGATAGAGGAGCTCACCAGCATCAACGACGCCACGGTTATAGACGCCCCGGTCATAGAGGACGTGCTTCCCGACTTCATGGAGTTTTGCGCCGGGTGCGTCCTGGTCGCTCACAACGCCGAGTTCGACACGTCGTTTATAAGGGAGAACTGCCGTCGCCAGGGGCTCGACTACGACTACGCGGCGTTGGATACGCTCGCGCTCTCGCGCGCAATGCTGCCCAATCTCAAGCGTTTTAAGCTCCATCAGGTGGCGAAGGAACTGAAGGTCGACCTGGCACATCACCACAGGGCAGTGGACGATGCTGAGTGTACCGCAGGTATTTTCATTGCCCTGAAGGAGAGGCTCGAGAAGCAGGGCGTCAATACGCTCGCCGAGGTGAACGAGTTCGGACACTCGTCGGTCGATGCGGTACGTAAGCAGAAGTCGTATCACATCATACTTTTGGCGAAAAACGACATAGGAAGGATTAACCTCTACCGGCTGGTCTCGAAGGCTCATTTGACGTACTTTAACAGAAGGCCCCTCATACCGAAGAGCCTTCTTACCGAGCTGCGCGAGGGCATTATCATAGGCTCAGCCTGCGAGGCCGGAGAGCTGTATTCCGCGATTCTTCGCGGCGAAAGCGACGACGTGATTTCGGGCATTGCTAACTACTACGATTACCTGGAGATTCAGCCCATAGGCAACAATGAGCACCTGATTGCCGACGGCAGGGTGGCCGACAGGCGCGAGCTCCAGAACATAAATAAAAAGATCTGTAATCTGGCCGACGTTCTGGGAAAGCCCTGCGTGGCCACCTGCGACGTGCATTTTCTGAATCCCGAGGACGAGGTGTATCGCCGTATCCTCATGGCCGGCATGAAGTTTTCCGACGCCGACCAGCAGGCGCCGCTTTTCCTGCGTACCACCGAGGAGATGCTCGCCGAGTTCCAGTACCTCGGTGAGGACAAGGCGTACGAAGTCGTGGTTACGAACAGCCGCCTCATCGCCCGCATGTGCGAGCGCATCGAGCCCGTTCGTCCCGACAAGTGCCCGCCGGTCATCGACAACTCCGACGAGGAACTCAGGCGAATCTGCTACGAGAAGGCGCAGAGCATGTACGGAGATCCCCTGCCCGAGGTGGTTCAAAAGCGCCTGGAGAGGGAGCTTACGTCCATTATTTCGAACGGATACGCGGTAATGTACATAATCGCGCAAAAGCTCGTGTGGAAGTCCAACGACGACGGATACCTGGTTGGTTCGCGTGGTTCGGTTGGTTCTTCGTTCGTCGCCACCATGGCCGGAATCACGGAGGTTAACCCGCTTAGCCCGCACTATTACTGCGACAGCTGTTACTACTCCGATTTCGATTCCGACGAGGTGAAGGCCTACGCCGGAGGAGCCGGATGCGACATGCCGGACAAGGTATGCCCGGTATGCGGCAAGCCTCTTAAGAAGGACGGCTTCGACATACCGTTCGAGACCTTCCTCGGATTCAAGGGCAACAAGGAGCCCGATATCGACCTTAACTTCTCGGGAGAGTATCAGGCGCATGCGCATAAGTACACCGAGGTCCTCTTCGGAAAGGGACAGACATTTAAGGCCGGCACCATTGGCACCCTGGCCGATAAGACCGCATACGGTTATGTTAAAAACTACTACGAGGAGCGCGGAATACCCAAGCGCAAGTGTGAGATAGAGCGCATCATCCAGGGCTGCGTGGGAGTGCGCAGGACCACCGGTCAGCATCCGGGCGGCATTGTTGTCCTCCCGAAGGGAGAGGATATCTGTTCGTTTACGCCCATACAGCATCCCGCGAACGACCTCGAGGTTGACATAATTACCACACACTTCGACTACCATAAGATCGAGCACAACCTCCTGAAGCTCGATATTCTCGGGCACGACGATCCTACCATGATAAGGCGTCTGGAGGATCTTACCGGAGTAAACGCGCAGGAGATACCGCTCGACGACAAGGGCGTAATGAGTCTCTTCGAGTCCCCGGCGGCGCTGGGAGTCACTGCCGACGACCTCATGGGAGTATCCAAAGGAACCCTCGGAGTGCCGGAGTTCGGTACTGATAACGTAATCGGAATGCTCGAGGACACGCACCCCAAGTCGTTCTCCGACCTGGTGCGTATATCCGGACTTTCGCACGGTACCGACGTATGGAGGGGCAATGCGCAGACTCTGATTGAAAACGGCGACGCCACTATTTCCACCGCCATCTGTACTCGAGACGACATCATGACCTACCTCATCGGCAAGGGGCTCGACAACGAGATGAGCTTCAAGATCATGGAGGCCGTGCGTAAGGGTAAGGTCGCGGGAGGCAAGGAGAAGAACTGGGAGAACTACAAGAAGGAGATGGAGGGACACGACGTGCCCGAGTGGTATATCTGGTCATGCTCTAAGATCCAGTACATGTTCCCAAAGGCGCATGCCGCGGCCTATGTAATGATGGCGTGGAGGATTGCGTGGTTTAAGATCAACTACCCGCTCGAGTACTACGCCGCCTATCTCGCCATCCGCTCGAAGAACTTCGACTACGAGAAGATGGCGCAGGGCAAGGAGAAGCTCAAACACGAGATAGAGGAGATAGATAACTTCGTTCGCGACAATCCGCGCGGCAAGGACGCCCTTACACCCGCGCAGAAGTCGCTTCGCGACGACATGAGGAACGTGTGGGAGATGTATGCGAGGGGCTACGAGTTCACGCCCATCGATATATATAAGGCGAAGGCGCACGACTTCCAGATTGTCGACGGCAAGCTCATGTCCTCGCTGGACAAGATTGCCGGCCTGGGGCCGGCAGCTGCCGAGGCTGTTGAGGCTGCCGCCAAAGAAGGACCCTTCCTCTCCAGGGAGGACTTCAAGGACAGGACAAAGGTCTCCGCGAAGGTCATTGAGCTGATGACAAAGCTCCATATTTTGAATGACATTCCCGAGACAAACCAGCTCTCCATATTTGATTTTATGGGAAGTAACGGTAGCGGAGAGGATTAATATATGGCTTCGAGAGTATTGAAAATAGTAATTGGTGTTTTGATTGCGGCCGTTATAATAGTCGCAGTCTTCTTCGGAGTAAAGACGGTTCGAAAGCTGTTCATCGCCCAAAACACGCAGGAGTCCACCCTCGTGCAGAGTGGAAACCTCGGCGGCAACCTCTATAACGGCGGCTCGTTTTGCGAGAAGAACGGCCTCGTGTACTTCGCCAATCCGAACGACAGCTACAAGCTCTACTCGATGACCGTTTTCGGTTCCGAGCAGACCAAGCTCTGCGACGATTCGGTGGCTTATATCAACGTGGATGACAATTATATCTACTACACCAGGCGGGCAGGCGCCCAGTCGGATTCCGAGGACTTCATGGGGCTTTCGTCCCTGTATCAGTACGCGCTGTGCAGGGTGGATCTGGACGGGAAGAACGTGGTCGTGCTCGACAACGATCCCTGCATGTACGCCTGCCTGGTTGACAATAACATCTACTACATGCACTACGATGACGATAACGCATCACGTGTGTACAGGATAGGCATAGACGGCACCAACCGCCAGGTGGTAAGCGAGGGGCAGTCTTTTACGTGCTCAGCCTTCAATGGTGTGTTATACTACAACGGTACGCTTAACGATCATAACCTCTATGCGCTCGACAATGCGACGGATCAGGTTACCTCGTTATACGCCGGCAACGCATGGCAGCCCACGTATTCCGACGGATACCTGTACTTCCTCAACCTGAACGACGACTATTCCATTTGCAAGATTAATCTGACCACCTACGAGGCTCAGACCATTGTCACGGACAGCGTCGAGAACTTCAATGTCTACGGTGGCACGATATACTACCAGACGATGAGTGGCGACGTGGGGCTCTACAGGTGTGACACGAACGGCAATAACAAGGAGTTCGTCTACAGCGGCAACTGCTGCGAGATAAACATCACCAGCGGCTACGTGTATTTCAGGCTGTATGAAAACGAAGACGTATTTTATATGACTCCCACGAACAGCGATGTGGACGTCACGGTATTTGTACCCGCACTGGGTGTAATAGAGTAATAGGAGACAACGATGGAAGACCTTAAGGAACTTAGAAAATCGATAGATGAAATCGACGAGCAGCTGGTGGCGCTCTTCGAGCAGAGGATGGATATATCGTCACGAGTGGCGGACTATAAGATAGAGAACGGCAAGAGCGTGTTCGACAAGGAGAGGGAGAACCAAAAGCTCTCGCACTTGTGCGCGCTCGGCAGAAACGACTTCGAAAACACCGGTATCAGGGAGCTCTTTCAGCAGCTCATGAGCATGAGCCGTAAGCTCCAGTACAGGAAGCTCACTGAGCACGGCGTGCTTGGAAATCTACCCTTCATCGAGGTGGATGACATCAGGAAGGACAACGTGCGCATCGTGTACCAGGGTGTCGAGGGCGCATACAGCCAGGCAGCCGTCCTCAAGTACTTCGGGAAGGACGCCAATATGTTCAACTGCCAAACCTTCCGCGACGCCATGAACATGATAGCGGACGGGGCGGCCGACTACGCGGTTTTGCCGATAGAGAACTCTTCGGCCGGAATTGTCTCCCAGAACTACGACATGCTTTCGGAGTTCGAGAACTACATCGTGGCCGAGGTCGTGGTGAAAATCGAGCATTGCCTTTTGGGCGTGAAGGGCGCGAAGGTAGAGGACATCTCCACCGTATATTCGCACAATCAGGGCCTCATGCAGTGCAGCAAGTACCTCGACCTGCACAGGTCCATGACCGCCTGCGAAATGGAGAACACGGCGATGGCGGCGAAGAAGGTGGCGGAAGAGGGTGACATAACGCAGGCCGCTATCGCGTCCCGCAACTCGGCGGAGCTCTACGGGCTCGACATCCTCGAGGATAACATCGCCACCAGCGGAAACAACTACACCAGGTTCATCGTTGTGACGAACCAGAGGGTGTTCGTGAAGGGCGCCGGTAAGATCAGCGTCTCCTTTGAGCTGCCCCACGAGAGCGGCTCTCTGTACAGGCTCATGAGCCACTTCATATACAACGGGTTAAACATGACAGACATCGAGTCGCGGCCGGTTCCCGGCAGGACGTTTGAGTACAGGTTCTTCGTCGATTTCGAGGGCAACCTGAACGAGAGCGCAGTTAAAAATGCCCTCCGCGGCATAAGGGAAGAGGCTCTTAACCTCAAGATTCTCGGTAACTACTAAATTTCTTTTCGGAGAATGACTATGGGCAAATATTGGATATATAACAACGACGGAACAGGGAATATAAACATCAGGATGATGGGAAGGGGTACTTCTGAAATGGCTCAGACCAGGGGATTGATCCTTTACAGGAACAACGATAAAGATTGGGATATATTTTCGGCTATGGTAAACGTCTATCGCATGTACCTCGCCAACAATGAGGAAGACGAGTACGACTACGACGATGACGACGATGATGACGACGATTTCGACTTCGATCTGGACGACGACGAGATCGCCGAGATGCACGACATGTTTTATCATGCGTTGTCGGACCTGGTGGAGATGGCATGCAGATACGGCTTCGCCGGCAATCTGTGGCATGTGTACCTTACCTACCTCATAGTAACCAACGACAACGCATACACCCGAAGTGCCGAGCTCAAGGGCAATCCCGGCGGATCCCTTTCCGACCTGGCGCTCCACGACTTTTCGGTATTCATGGACCTCTTCGACCTTCCTATAGGTCAGCTGGCTGATTTCTTCGGCGAGGAGCTCCTCATGTCGGTCGGAAACTTCACCCCGCCCGCAAACAGGCCGTTCCTGCTCGATGATTTCGTGGTCAAGGAGATTAACGCACTTACCAAGAAGCTCTCCGCGTCCGGCGACGCGACCCTTTTCAAGGAGTTCGTCGAGAGTTTTTACGAAAAGTACGGTGCCGGCAAGATTGGCCTCCACAAGGCGTTCAGGATTGACCGTGAGACAGTCTATGACTCGAAGGACCACAAGTCCAGGAAGGTCGTCATCGCTCCCGTGGAGGGCGTGTGCCACGTTACCATGGATGAGCTTATCGGATATGAGGCCGAGAAGAAGAAGCTCATCGACAACACGAAGGCATTTGTCGAGGGCCGTCCCGCCAACAACGTTCTTCTCTACGGAGAGGCCGGCACGGGTAAGTCCACGTCGGTAAAGGCGCTCATGGACATGTTTGCGCCGCAGGGGCTCAGGATAATCGAGCTCTATAAGGACCAGTTTAAGGACCTGAACGAGCTTATATCGCTCATAAAGAATCGCTCGTACAGGTTTATAATCTTTATGGACGACCTGTCGTTCGAGGAGTTCGAGGTGGAGTATAAGCACCTCAAGGCGCTCATCGAGGGTGGCATCGAGAAGCGGCCGGACAACATCCTGATCTACGCCACCAGCAACCGCAGGCACCTCATGAAGGAGACCTTCTCGGATAAGAACGACTTCGACAACGACCTCCATTCATCAGAGACTGTCGAAGAGAAGACGTCGCTCTCCGGCAGGTTCGGCCTGCAGATTCGATTCGGTTCCCCCTCGCCTAAGGACTACGAGACCATGATTAAGACCATGGCCGAGAGGGAGGGCATCACCGCGTCCTTCGAGGACTATGAGATGGAATCGAGAAGATGGCAGATTCAGCACGGCGGATACTCCGGACGCACGGCCAGGCAATTCGTCGATCACCTGAAAGGAAGCGGTGGCAAATGAAATTCATATCATGGAATGTAAACGGCCTGAGGGCGTGCGTAAAGAAGGGGTTTGAGGACTTCTTCAACGAGATTGACGCCGATATATTCTGCCTCCAGGAGACCAAGCTCCAGGAGGGCCAGATTGACTTCGAGCCCGAGGGATATAACGCATACTGGAATTATGCCGAAAAGAAGGGGTATTCCGGTACGGCAGTCTTCAGCAAGCAGGAGCCTGTCTCGGTAAGATACGGCATGGGCATAGAGGAGCACGACCACGAGGGCAGGGTTATTACCCTTGAATTCCCCGATTTTTACTTCACGACGGTGTATACACCCAACTCGAAGCAGCAGCTCGAGAGACTGGAGTACAGATGCAGGTGGGAGGACGATTTCAGGGCCTTTTTGAAGGAACTCGATAAGGAAAAGCCCGTGGTCGTATGCGGGGACCTTAACGTTGCCCACAAGGAGATAGACCTTAAGAATCCGAAGACCAACCACCACAACGCCGGATTTACGGACGAGGAGAGGGGGAAGTTCACGGAGCTTCTGGAAGCCGGATTCACGGATTCGTTCAGGCATCTTTACCCTGACAGGGAGCAGATATATTCCTGGTGGTCATACAGATTTCACGCCAGGGAGAAAAACGCGGGCTGGCGCATTGATTATTTCGTCATATCTGATAGAATAGCTGACAGGATAAACGAAGCGTCTATCCACACCGAGGTGATGGGATCCGACCATTGTCCCGTAGAACTGGACATCGATATATCTTAGACGAGATGAACCGCCGCGGTACCCGGGTTACGTGCCGCGCCGGCGTCGATAGAGAGAATTATGTTAACTGACTGAAAAGGAGATCACACAATTATGATGAATATGGAATTCCGCAGGAAGCTTCCCATTCCCAAGCTGTTAAAGGAAGAGTATCCTGTAACCGAGAAGATGGCGGCGCTTAAGGACGAACGGGATGAGACCATCCGCAGGATCTTTTCCGGGGAAGACGATAGGCTTATCCTGGTTATAGGTCCCTGTTCCGCCGACAATGAGGAGGCCGTGCTCGATTACATCCACCGCCTTCGCAAGGTGCAGGACGAGGTGGCAGATAAGATCTTTATCATCCCCAGAATCTATACCAATAAGCCCCGTACCACAGGAAAAGGCTATAAGGGAATGCTCCACCAGCCCGATCCTACCATTAAGGAAGACATGTTGGAGGGACTCGTGGCCATCCGCCGTCTGCACATGAGAGCGGTGGAGGAGACGGGCTTTACCTGTGCCGATGAGATGCTCTATCCTGAGAATCACAGATATCTTTCAGATCTTCTCGCATACGTGGCTGTCGGCGCGCGTTCTGTTGAGGATCAACAGCATCGTCTTACCGCATCGGGCCTTGGTATTCCTGCAGGAATGAAGAATCCTACCGAGGGAGACCTCTCCGTAATGATGAACTCCATCACCGCGGCTCAGAGTTCCCACACCTTTATCTACAGAGGATGGGAGGTGGAGTCCAAGGGAAATCCCTACGCTCACGCCATTCTCAGGGGTTATGTTGATCAGTACGGAAAGAATCATCCGAACTATCACTTTGAGGATCTCATGGATCTCTATCAGAGGTATGAGGAAGGCGATTTCATGAATCCCTCGGTAATCGTGGACGTTAACCACTCAAACTCCGGAAAGAGATTCCTCGAACAGATTCGTATCTCCAAGGATGTGCTTAATTCCTGCCGTGTTTCCAAGGAGATTAAGAGCATCGTGAAGGGACTTATGATCGAGAGCTACATCGAGGACGGGAACCAGTCCATCGACGAGGGTACCTATGGTAAGTCCATCACCGATCCCTGCCTGGGATGGGAGAAGAGTGAGAGGCTCATTCACGAGCTGGCTGATGCCTGGGTATAAGGTTGAGTATTTATATAATATTTTCAGTCCGCAGCGTATTTCTATATTCGCTGCGGACTTTTTTGTTATACTTTTGTTATACTTTGCATGATAAAATACAGGCTAAGAAAGTAAATGTTATCACTAAGGAGGTTTGGGATATGAATAAAATGATTGCAGGGATTATGTCGTTAGTATTGATAACCGGAACGACGTCGGGTTCGTTTGGCATTACCGCCTTAGCCGCAGACGACGCAAATGATGGATATAACGGTATTATAACCGGTGAGTACACCAGTAAAAACTGGGAAAATGATGGCATATCTCATTCATTCTATTATACGGATGAGTACTTTGAAAATTCGGGAAAAGATGAGGACGATCATCTTCGCTCCATGAGCGCGGCCTTTGCCCTGGCCGCAGTTCAGGATGGAAAGCTTACTTACGTATCCGACATCTGTGATAAGATTGGCTTCACTGATGTAACCATGTACGACGAGGAAGACAGTGCGGATGCGATGGGCGTGATGATGGCGCATAAGAATATCGATGGCGAAGAGGTGGTCGCTGTGGTCCTTCGCGGAGCTTACGACCGCGAGTGGGCGTCGAATTTTACCGTTGGAGCAGAGGGGGACTCCGAAGGAGTGTCCACTGCAGCGCAAAAAGTCCTTTCTGAGCTCGATTCATACATTGAGGATAATTCTATCAAGTTATCCAAGCTCTGGATTACGGGATATTCCAGGGGTGGATCTGTGGCCGACCTCATGGGTAAATCGATTAATCAGAATCTCGATAAATACGGTATCACAGAAGATGATCTGTACGACTACACGTTCGAGGCTCCGGCTGCAAATGTTGACAATGTGTGCTATGAGAACATACACAACTGCGTTGACGAAAACGATCCCGTTACTTATTTACTTCCCGAAAACTGGGGGTTCTCCAACTGTGGAGTAAAGGTGGTCATGAATACAAAGAAAACGAGGATTACTAAGTATAAAGCCTCGATGCAAAGTATTTTTAGCGGCAAAGCTTTGACATTGGATAATGTTTCTACTGCATACGGAAAGATATATGCGGGTAATTTTGCGCGCGGCATTATTGATTGGATTACTGATGATGAATATGTATCGAGGGAGACCTACAGCAATAAACTTCAGACTCATATCGCCAACATGATTGAGTTGTACTGCAACCAGTCCGACGAGGAGCTTGATGATATCAATAATTGGTTTAATAACGGCGTTGGCTTTAAACAGAAACTGACTAATACAAAAAATTCTTCAAAGCTTGTTTTGAGCGGATTGTCCATATATCATAATGACAATGTAAAAAAGAATAAGAAGGTTATCAGTGATGTAGTCCTGGGGGCTTATGATTCTACGAAAGGCATGCTTCCTTTCGACAGTGATGAAAGGAAAACGTTCAGGGACGCAATCGAAGCCGGCCTTGACGTCCTTACCGTTCCTATTATAATGGATATGTTTAACAGTGAAGTGGCAGACGCTCTCGCCGAATATGAAGCCGGAGAGGATCTTAGTGAATACTACGATGAGCATCTGGAGGACGTGGCCAGAACCGGACACTTATTAAGCAGACTGCTCACTCTGACGATGAATATCGATGAAATTATTGCCCCCCATCAGACGTATAATTACGTTAAGCTTGTTGAGGCAAAGGATTCCTATTTCACCAACCCTCCGACACTCGGTGAGGTAGAGACGGAAGCCGCTGAAAGCGGTGATGCATCATTGACTGCGTCGGTCTTTAAGGGAACTAACATATACGCGATAATAATCATTGCAATGGCTGCGATTATCGCTTGCGAGACAACCGTTATTGTAAAGCAGAAAAAAAGATATCGGCACTAAAAAATCATATATGGGGATTGTAAATTTACAGGCAGAATATAAAATATAAATATCAAATGAATCCATTTCTGAGATTCATGGATGTCTTATATTCTCTTAATTCCTACAGTAAATTTACCCGATCAAAACAAACAAAAGCGATTGACAAACGAATATATTTTACTTATTCTAGAAATACGGATGAAAATTCCGGCATTTACAGAAACTAGAAGAATTGTATAGCAATGAGGGGAAGAAAATGAAAGTTGGCAAAATGTTTTGCTAATTGCAATGTATTGCATTAAGCATAGGTTTATTGAGTACAG
>JAILAS010000156.1 GCA_024681495.1 Eubacterium sp.
TGCCTTCTTCATTCCCGATGATGGAGCCTTCGACAAGCTCTACATCGACCCCGTTTCTCTGGGTCACGACGAACCTCGCGCGTTCCGCTTCTTTTATGCCCTTTGGCGTCCGCCTTGAAGGACTCCATCAGCGAGACGAAGTTCTGAAGCTTCCTGCCGGCGGCAGGTTTTATGTCAACTATTCTGTCCCAGTCGCCCAGGGCTTCATAGAAGCTCATGCCGTTCTCCGCCGCATAGCGGGAAACCCTGTCGATGGTGGTCTGGCCGATTCCCCTCTTGGGGACGTTGATAATCCTGCGGACCGTGAGGTCATCGTCCGGATTGTCCACGGCCTTGAGGTACGCCAGAACGTCCTTTATCTCCTTGCGGCTGTAGAAGTTCACGCCGCCCACCACCTTGTACGGGATGTTGGACGATACGAACTGCTCCTCGAGGATACGCGACTGGGCGTTGGTGCGGTAGAGCACGGCGAATTGCGAGAGGCTCATTCCCTCGTTCAGGCCGGCCTTAACGCGAGTTGCCACATACGAGGCCTCCTCATACGCATTGTCAAACTGCTCGAAGCGTACCCTCTCGCCTCGCTCATTCCGGGTGTAAAGCGTCTTGCCCTTTCGCGAGGAATTATGCGAAATAACGGCGTTCGCCACGTCCAGGATGGCGCCGGTGGAGCGGTAATTCTCCTCGAGCCTAATGAGGCGTGCGCCCGGGTACTCGTTCTCGAAGTCGAGAATGTTGCGGATATTGGCACCGCGGAACTTGTAGATAGACTGGTCGTCGTCGCCCACCACGCAGATGTTGCGGTACTTGCCGCACAGGAGCTTGACCAGGCGGAACTGAGCGGTGTTGGTGTCCTGATACTCGTCCACCATCACGTACTTGAAGCGCTCCTGGTAGTACTGGCGCACCTCGGCGTCTTCCATGAGGAGGATCACGGTCTTGAAAAGAAGGTCGTCGAAGTCCATGGCGTTCGAGTTCTTAAGCTCGTTTTCGTACGCCTGATAGAGCTCCGCCTTCTTCTGCAGATCGAAGTTTCCGGCAGCCCTGACCCTGTACTCGGATACGTCGATGAGCTCGTTCTTTGCGGCCGAAATGGCGTTCAATATGGTCCTCTCCCTGTACATCTTGGGATCGAGATTCTTCTCCTTGATGATTCGGCGCATCATCGCCTTCTGGTCGTCTGTGTCATAGATGGAGAACGACGACTTGTAGCCGATTCTGTCCGCGTATCGGCGGAGAATGCGCGTGCACAGCGAATGAAAGGTGGAAATCCAAATCTGATCTCCCCCCGGTCCCACCTGATTGACTATACGCGAGCGCATCTCGCCCGCAGCCTTGTTTGTAAATGTAATGGCAAGTATGTTCCACGGAGCGACGTTCAGGTCTTTGACCAAATGCGCCGTGCGCTGCGTGATAACGCCGGTCTTACCGGAACCGGCTCCCGCCAAAATAAGAAGCGGCCCCTCTGTACAATTGACCGCTTCCTTTTGCATCTCGTTCAGTTGTAACATCAGTCATCTCCCATCCGTTGAAAGACCATGTCATAACCGTCATTGCCGTAGTTCAGCGAACGGTTCACCCTGCTTATAGTGGCGGTGGATGCCCCGGTCTTCTCGGCAATTTCCAGATACGTCTTCTTTTTCCTCAGCATGGAAGCCACTTCAAAGCGCTGGGACAGTGATAAAAGCTCGTTAATGGTGCACAAGTCCTCAAAAAACTTATAGCATTCGTCGCTGTCCTTCAGCGTAAGAATAGCTTCAAACAAGTGGCTGACCTCTTCTGTGTGAATCTTTTCGTTCATGTCTGCCTCCCTATAATTGAATATGGCATCATTTTAACACAGTAAAGTTTTAAAGTAAAGAAACATGTTGAGAAGTTTTAATTCATTTGGGTAAAATCGTACGGCCCCCTGAATATCCCCTTCTCGGTAATAATCGCGGTTATATCGGACGCCGGCGTCACGTCGAACGCCGGATTGTAGACATCGATTCCCTCGGGCGCCATGCGCCTTTCGTACCATGACTCAGTCACCTCAGAGCCGTCCCTCTGCTCGATGGGGATGGCCTCGCCGTTCGGAATCGAGCCGTCGATGGTGGACGAGGGCGCACACACGTAGAACGGAATGCCGAACCTGGCGGCCGCCAATGCGACGTACGAGGTGCCAATCTTGTTGGCGGTATCGCCGTTGGCGGCGACGCGGTCGCAGCCCACGAAGACGGCGTCGATCTTACCCTCACGCATGAGCGATGGAGCCATGTTGTCGCAGAGGAGAGTGGTCTGTATACCGGAGCGCGAGAGCTCCCAGGCCGTAAGGCGCGCCCCCTGGAGCAACGGGCGTGTCTCGTCGCAGTATACGTGGAAGCCGTATCCCCTCTCCTGGCCGAGGTACATGGCAGCCGTAGCGGTACCGTAACGCGTAGTGGCCAGGAATCCGGCGTTGCAATGCGTCAGAAGGCCCATGCACGGGCTAAGGAGCGAGAGCGCGTTTTCGCCGATTGCGAGGTTCGTATCCTCGTCCAGCTGTTTGATTGCGTACGCCTCGGCCTTTAATTTAGATATAACTTCATCCGGCGAATCGCCTTTACAGGTGGATACCACCGTCCCCATCCGCTTCAGAGCCCACGACAGATTGACGGCCGTAGGGCGTGACGAGTTAAGGTAGTCGGAGGCTTTTTTGAATCTGTCGGAAAATTCTATAAATTCAAAGTTTTTTCCGTCAGAGGCTTTTTTTAATTCCGAGATAATTTCTTTTGCGGCAAGGTAAATTCCAAATGCTGCGGCGACTCCGATGGCAGGTGCCCCTCTCACCTGAAGTCTGTAAATTGCGTCCCAGATTTCCGTCTGAGAATGGAGATGCAGGAACTCCGTCACATTGGGCAATTTCGTCTGGTCGATGATGACCAGCGCGCTATCCGCGTCATCAAGGTCAACGACCTCGAAATCAAATCTATCTTTCATCGTTCATCCTTTCACGGCAGGATTTTCGGGTGAAAATCCTGCATTTTTTCATACCGGAGTGCGACGCGACCGGCTCAGCGCAGATTTATCCCGTCGAAAACCATCTTCGCGCAGCCGTATATCCCGGCATCGTTACCCAGAGCGGCGAGAACGATGCGCGCATCCCTGCTGGCGTGGAAGACATAGCGCGAAAAGCTCTCCTCGAGCTGCTCCATGAGTATCGCCCCGGCGCCGCTAACGCCGCCGCCGATGATAAAGACCTCGGGGTCGGCCGCCGCAGAGGCGCAGGACATGGCGAAACCAAGGGCATCGGCCGCATTGCGCGTAACGCGCAGGGCATCCGGATTGCCGTTTCTCGCGGCATCGTATATCTCCTTAACGTCCCCGGCGCATGAAAGGCCGGCTTCCTTCGCCATGTGCATAATCCCCGTCGCGGAAGCGTATTGCTCGACGCAGCCGCGCTTGCCGCAGGTGCATAACCTGCTCTCCCCCGGCTTATAGGTGATATGTCCCAGCTCGCCCGACGCGCCGAACGCGCCGTATATCATGCGCCCCTCGCACACCATACCGGCGCCGATGCCGGTTCCTACGGTAATCAGACAGGCGTTGCCGCAGCCCCGGCCGGCGCCCAGCCAGACCTCTCCGAGCGTGGCCGCGTTGGCGTCGTTGGCGGCGAAAACGGGAAACGCGCGCTCAAGGCGTTTTTCAAGTTCTTCTTTAATATTTATCCTTCCCCAGCCGAGGTTCACGCAGCGATTGACGGTACCGTCGGAGGTGACCGGTCCGGGAACGCCTATTCCTACTCCCGCGGTCATCTCGCGGGTAATCCCTTCTTTAATTAGAAGGGAAGCCACCTCGCCGGCAACGTCGGGGATTATGTTCGCTCCGCCGTCCGAAAGATCCGTCGGGAAGGAGTGCGTCGTGCGGATGTCGCCGGATTCGCTCACGAGCCCCATCTTTACGGATGTGCCTCCTACGTCCACGCCCACAGCGTATTTCATGTCGCGATTCTCCTTTACATAACATTTGAATACGTACGCTTGTATCTTACCACTTTACGGCGATTTATTCCATAGCGGCTGTTTAACTCTCTATCCGATGCAGCCCTATTGGATGGTACCCCTTGAATGACGCCCTTCGGATGACACCCTTTGGGTACCGCTCCAAAACCTCCGCCCATTTTATTAGCACTCTTTTTAAAAGAGTGCTAATTTTCTATTGACTTTTCGACTACCCGGCGTTATAGTTTCTATTGGAGCAAAAGATACGGTTTGCTTCAAATTTAATTAAAGGAGTTTTTAACAATGACAGATAAGCACGGAAATCTTTCAATCAACAGCGAAAACATATTTCCCATTATTAAGAAGTGGATGTATTCCGACCACGACATATTCATCCGCGAGCTCATCTCGAACGGCTGCGACGCCATGACCAAGCTCAAGAAGCTCGATGTGCTCGGCGAGTACGAGCTACCCGATGACTACGAGGCGAAGGTAAGGGTACTCGTTAACGACAAGGAGAAGACCCTTAAGATCGTCGACACCGGCCTCGGCATGGACGCCGACGAGATTGAGGAATACATAAACCAGATCGCGTTCTCCGGAGCCACCGACTTCCTCGAGAAGTACAAGGGCAAGGACGACGAGGACCAGATTATCGGCCACTTCGGACTCGGCTTCTACTCCGCATTCATGGTTGCGGACGAGGTTCACATCGACACCCTTTCCTATAAGGATGGCGCGCAGGCAGTGCACTGGGAGTGCGACGGAGGCACCGAGTTCTCAATGAAGGACGGTGATAAGGCCGAGGTCGGCACCACCATCACCCTCTTCATCAACGACGACTGCCTCGAGTTTGCCAACGAGTACCGAGTCAGGGAGGTAATCGAGAAGTACTGCGCATTCATGCCCTTCCCGATCTACGTCGAAAACGAGAACGCCGAGGTGGCTTACGAGACCATCCTCAAGGAGGAGGTAACCGAGAAGGATACCGTCATCGAGGAGTTCACCGAAGACGCTAAGACAGAGGAAATCGAGAAGGAGGACGGAACCAAGGAGACCGTAGAAGTCTCCCCGAAGCAGGAAAAAGCCAAGATATTAAAACGTCCTGTAGCTTTAAACGACCCCCATCCGCTCTGGACGAAGAACCCCTCCGAGTGCACCGAAGACGAGTACAAGGAGTTCTACCGCAAGGTCTTCAGGGACTACAAGGAGCCCCTGTTCTGGATCCACCTGAACATGGACTATCCCTTCCGCCTGAAGGGTATCCTCTACTTCCCGAAGATCAACCTGGAGTATGAGTCGGCCGAGGGCGTCATCAAACTCTACAACAGCCAGGTGTTCATCGCCGATAACATCAAGGAGGTGATCCCCGAGTTCCTCATGCTCTTAAAGGGCGTGATCGACTGCCCGGATCTGCCGCTTAACGTTTCCCGAAGCGCGCTGCAGAACGACGGATTCGTCACCAAGATTTCCGATTACATCACGAAAAAGGTGGCTGACAAGCTCTCCGGCCTGTGCAAGACCGATAAGGAGAACTACGAGAAGTACTGGGACGACATCAGCCCCTTCATCAAATACGGATGCCTTAAGGACGACAAGTTCTGCGACAGGATCAACGACTACATCCTCTTTAAGGACATAAACGACGAGTATCACACCCTCCCCGAGCTCCTTAAGCCCGTCGAGGAGGACGGTAAGGACGAGGCGGATTCAGCCGACTCCACCGCGGACACTACCGATGCCGAGGAGACCGAGGACACCAGGGACGTCGTATACTACGTCACCGATCCCGTCGAGCAGGGACAGTACGTGAAGATCTTCAAGGAGCAGGAGCAGAACGCAGTTCTCCTCACCCACCCCATCGACACGTCGTTCATCACCCAGCTCGAGCGCAGGAACGAGCACTACAAGTTCTGCCGCATTGACGCCGACCTCACCGAGTCCCTGAAGGAGGACGTATCCGAGGAGGAGCTCAAGGACGACAACGAGGCACTCACCAAGGCCTTCCACGACGCGCTCAAGAACGAGAAGCTGACCGTCAAGGCCGAGAGGTTAAAGGACGATTCTATTTCAGCCCTTCTCACTGTTTCAGAGGAGAGCCGCCGAATGGGCGACATGATGAAGATGTACAGCATCTACGGCGAGACCGGCGGAGACATGTTCACCGGCGACGAGACGCTGACGCTCAACCTGAACCACCCGCTCGTCAAGTTCATCCTCGAGCACAAGCAGTCGAAGAAGGTTCCCATGTTCTGCGAGCAGCTCTACGATCTGGCCAAGGTCGCGAACCGCCCCCTCTCACCCGAGGAGATGAGCGCCTTCGTGAACAGGACCAACGAGATCATGATGATGCTGGCCAAGTAGCAGACGGTCGGCCAGAAACCGCCGACTCAGAGCCCAGAGTCAAATCGATAAAACGAGATATAAAAACCCCGGAAAGCGAAAACTTTCCGGGGTTTATTAGTCTGTGTTCTTATCGTCAGAGTCCCTCGGCCCTGCCCGCCCGGGCGGACCGATACGCTCTTAGTCGAAGTCTATGAAGTCGAGATCGTCGTCATCTCCTCCAAAGGTGGACGTCCCCTGCTGCGCAGGCTGATCGGCGGCGGGCTGACTGTCGGCGGGTGTCTCCGGCTCAAAGCGCTTCACGGGCGCCGCCTGCGAGGGCCCGGATATATCGGTCTCCACAGCCTCAACAGCCTCTGCGGGAGCCGCAGGCTCTGCCGCATCGCTCCTGTGCTTAATTACTCTCTCGGGGTCTCTCACGGGCGCGGGATGATCCGTCTCGCCGGCGCCGGCCAGCTCTTCCCTTACATCCTCTTCTTCGGCGGCCGCCTTGCGCGCCTTCCTGCCCTTGAAGAGCCCGCGGGAGGGCGTCTTTACTTCTTCGTCATCGTCCTCGCCGTCTCCCCAGTCGTCATCGTCCAGGAAAGGATCGGTGTCCGAGCCCTTCTTCCTGCCGAATACGAGAAGGTTGACGATAACCATAAACATTATTACAAGCAGAACGATCAAGACAGCAATTATCCTGGTATAGTGCTTCTTCATCTCGGAAAGGTCGTCGTCAGATGTGGCATCCGCCGACTCCGCGAACTGCTCCTGAATGTCCTCAGTGGTAACCGTATCAACCGGCGCGGCCGACCTGACGTACGTGTCGTTTACCGCGTCATAGACGAACCAGCCGGTGTATCCGTCCGAAGAAACTCCGTATACAGTATACAGCGAGGAAGTATCGAGCGAAGCGTCCGCACTCTCTTCCGAATCATCCGCCTGAATGTACGCGTCGAGCGTGCCCGTCCCGTCTATGGGAAGCGCAGCCTTCTCGTAATCGGTGCTCACGCTCACGTCATCAGGTGTGTTCTGTACCACCATGTGGTACTCGTCGCAGTCGACCCTCACATAGGGAGTAAACGTCTGAGTGTCCTCCTCATATATGAACAGCCCGCTGTACGAATCACTGGTCAGATAAACCAGCGTAAGCCCCAGGCCCTCGTCGCTCAAGGCCTCGCACTCGGTACCGTTCACGGTAACTGAAGTGCTCTTGGCCCCGCCAAACTCCGCATCCGAAGGAACCTCGGACGAAAGAAGGTAGATTACGCCGTCCACGGTCACCTGAACAGATGCGGTCGTCTCCTCGGTCTCGGTACTCTCCTCGGTCTCGGTACTCTCCTCGGTCTCGGTGCTCTCAGTGGTCTCCTCCGACTCAGTGCTCTCCGTAGTGGATGAAGAGGAATCTGAAGTAAGAAGATCGGCCCTGACGTAGCCCGTGGTATTGTTGTAGGAAATCTTATACCATCCGTTCTCGGATCCGAGCACCTCAACCTGCGCGCCCACGGACACGGAGCCAATGGTATCGTAATCCTCGCCCGCACCGGCTCTCACGTTGACGCTTGAGGTGGATCCGCTTACTACCGTCATGGTGTCCGCATGGGCCACCGACGACGGCATCGCCAGAGCAAACGCGCTGGCCGCAACAGCGGCGGCCAGCAATTTGCCCGCCTTGTTAAACCTCGTCTTAATAATCATTTAAGCCTCCGTTTCTAAATTCTACTCTACCGTAACCGACTTGGCCAGATTCCTGGGATGGTCGACGTCGTAGCCCTTGCCCGCAGAAACGTAGTAAGCAAAAAGCTGCAAGGGAATAATCGCCAACGAATTGGTGAAATACTTATTGGTCTCCGGTACATACAGCACGTAGTCAGCATGCTCCTCTATATCCGTATGTCCGACGGAAGTTACGGCCATGACGAAAGCGCCACGGCTCTTCACTTCCACGACATTCGAAATCATCTTATCGTAGAGCTCGTCCTGGGTGACAAGCGCGGTAACGAGCGTATTGTTCTCTATAAGGGATATGGTGCCGTGCTTGAGCTCACCTGCCGCATAAGCCTCGGCATGGAGGTACGAAATCTCCTTGAGCTTGAGCGAGGCCTCGAGAGCGATGGCGTAGTCCAGTCCCCTTCCTATGAAGAACACGTCCCTGGCGGAAACGTACCTGTTCGCGAACTTTTGAATGCGCTCCTTGTTATTGAGGAGCATCTCCACCTGCTCGGGCAGGCGTTTGAGATCGTCGATGTAGGACTTCTTATCTTCTGCGCTCAGGAGCCCCTTCGCGTCGGCGAACTTCATCGCCAGAAGGTAGAATACAGCAATCTGCGCGCTGTAAGCCTTCGTCGTGGCCACGGAAATCTCCGGGCCGGCGTTGGTATATATGGTCACGTCGGACTCGCGGGTCATGGTAGAACCCTGGGCATTGACGATGGACCAGGTGGGAACTCCGGCCCTGGACGCCACCCTCATGGCCTCGAGCGTATCCGCAGTCTCGCCGGACTGGCTGACGCAGATGAGTACCGCGTTCTTGTCGAGAATGGGATTCCTGTAACGGAACTCCGAAGCCAGATCCACCTCGACCGGTATCCTGGCCATCCCCTCTATCACGTACTTGCCGGTGATGCCAGCATGATAGGCGGAGCCGCAGGCGGCAATGTGAATACGGGAAATCCCGCGCAGATCCTCGTCGGAAATCTTGAGCTCGTCGAACACGATGTCTCCCTTCACGATATGGGGGTTCAGCGTATTTCGAATGACCTCGGGCTGCTCCATCATCTCCTTCATCATGTAGAACTCGTATCCACCCTTGTCGGCGGAGTTCGTGTCCCACTCTATGGTGTGAAGCTCCTCCTCGATTTCTTCGGCGTCGATATTGAAGAAGGAAATGCCGTCTTCCGTAATCTCGGCAATTTCTTCATCCTTGATATAATAAACGTCCCTGGTGTACTTAAGTATAGCCGGAACGTCTGATGCGATGTAGTTGCCATCGGTCCCCTTACCCACGATAAGGGGAGAATTCTTCCTGGCGGCAAACATCTTACCGGGCAGCTCTTTGAACATGATGCCGAGGGCATAGGAGCCCTCCACCCTGTGCATCACCTTGATGATCGTCTCCACAGGGTCACCCGTGTTGTAGTAATCGAGCATCATGGCCACCACCTCGGTGTCGGTCTCGGACCTGAACGCAAAGCCCTTTCGCTCCATCTTGGCGCGTAGCTCCATGTAGTTCTCAATTATGCCGTTATGTACGACAGCGATGGTCATCGAGGGGTTGTAATGGGGATGGGCATTTTCCACGGTGGCCTTTCCGTGCGTGGCCCACCTGGTATGTCCGATTCCCATGTGACCGGGCAGGAGCTTTCCGTCGTGCGTCATCTCCACGAGGGCATTGAGGCGCCCGGGTGTCTTCTCAATCTTTATATTCTCGCCGTCGAACACGGCGATGCCCGCAGAATCATATCCTCTGTACTCGAGCTTGGAAAGCCCGTCGAGCAGTATCGGCGCAGCCTCGCTGCTGCCCACATATCCTACTATTCCGCACATATTTTATACCTTCCTGTAAACCCTATCGACAATTAACGAACTGTCCTTTACTCCTCATCCTCGTCGCTATCTTCGTCCGAATCGGAATCCGAATCCGTCTCGGAAAGACCATCGTCCTCAATGCCGTAATCGGATCCGTCCTCCTCGGTGCATCCGGTGACATTGATGATGTAATCGCTTATCTCCTGAACGGTGGAAGAAGCCTCGTAATCCTCCACATCGAAAATCTTCTCGTAGAGGTCCGCGAGATTGCTCTCAAGCGTACAGGGCACGTCCACGCTTCCGGCGCTGCTCAGCGTCATGGTGACCAGATTGCCGGGGAACCCGGTGGTGTCTCCTATGTCGTAGCCAATGCAGGTCGTGGCAAGGCCGAGTATCTCCGCGTTGGTAAGCGAGGTCTCGACTTCGTCAAACACGGTGTCGATGACCTCGTTGACGGTGCCCAGTCCTGCGCTCTTAACCTTCTTAAAGAGGGTTCCGAGCACGATTCTCTGGCGCTGCGCGCGTCCGAAGTCGCCCTTGGCGGTCTTCCTGATGCGGCAGTATGCCGTGGCCTGGATGCCGTCCAGGGTGTAAGTGCCGGCGCCGTCGAGGTGCGAGGATGAGCCGTCGGTCCAGTTCTCCAGCTCGTCGATGTAGGTATTGATGAGTGCGGCCTCGTCCTCGGTAATAGTAATCTCTATTCCGCCCACGATGTCAATGGTATCGATGAGCGCCTGGAAGTCTACCGTCACGTAGTCGGTGATGTTAAGGTCCAGGTTCGTATTCAGCATGCGGATGGCCTCCTCAGCCCCGCCGTATGCGAAGGCGGCGTTGGCCTTCCTGTAGTGGTACTCACCGTCCACCTCATCCTGCTGGGCCAGATAGG
>JAILAS010000206.1 GCA_024681495.1 Eubacterium sp.
AACATTCCGAAGTGGTAATTATTCTGGTAATTAATCTTTCCAAAGGGCCAGAAGCCTCCGTTCGCCGGGCTGCTATAGGGAAGCGTCCAATTTCCGTCCGAGTCCTGAGCAAGTGTGTATTCATACTTGGAGCTGTCCAGAACGTAGTATCCATTCTCAGCCTTAAACTGAACCGCCACGTTACTGAGGTAACTCTTATTATATGTAGCTTTACTGTCAAAGAGATTCACGCTGTAGTAACTTTCGGAAATCCCAAAGCTGGTGGGATCCGTGGCAGCAATTGAACTATTCGCCAACCCCGTGGTGGCATCGCCGTAATCACATGTATTCTGTGTGCCGGGACTGCCGCCGGTGCAGAAGTAGAAGCTGCTGCTAAGATCAGTCTCGGTCTTCTGGACCCATCTCCATCCTTCCATTGTCCAGTACGTATTAGTAGGACAAATCGCCTCAATCGCTGCCTGGATGTTATTGGACTCTCTATTCTGAGTGGAAAAGTAATCCACCATGGTGGCTGCCACATATGTGTCGGTGATCTCCTCTTCATCCGTTTCCTCGTCGGAAGTGGTCGCTCCCTTTGCGACTGCCTTCGCCGTAGCTGCAGGCGTGCTCACGTCCGTGCTGTCCCCGGATTCGGTGGCGACTCCGTCGGAAGACTGAGTGGTCACTTCATCCGCGTAAACGCTGGAGGATATTCCCTGTGAACCGGAAATCAGTAAGGCCAAAACCAACATAAGTGAGGCTATACTCTTGAGTCCGGCCTTCCATCTTTTGTTTGTGGGTTTATGATTTCTCATTGTCTTCCCCTTCCCGTCATCTTATCGTTGCTGTCATTGTTGTTTCTTACAGGCTCCCTCTTGGCGTTTCTTATCATGAGATAGATAATGGCCGCCGCGATGATGAGGCCGCATATGATGCCTACTACAATGACCATGGTGTTGCCCTGCAGTCCCGCTGCCGCTGCCGATTCTTCGTCCTCGATCACGGTCTCACCGTTCTCGCCGTTAGCGTTATCGTCCAGCGATGCGTTTGCTGCCGTATCTTCATCCTCGATGGTGGTAGTGTCGTCTGCCGCATCTGCAGCATCGTCTGCTCCCGCATCGTCTGCTGCTCCACCGGCCCCTGTATCGTCGCCTGTAGTATCTATAACGGTCACTGTCGTGCCACCCTGAGTGGTGTCATCATCGCCCTCTTCTTCCTCTTCTCTATATATGTAGTTGATTTCAGTTTCTGTAGTCACATTCTCGGTATATACGGGGTCGTACTCGAGTACCACCTGGTTGGCCGACTCATCCTCACTGAGAGTGATGCTTCCTGCCTCACTGGCTGCCGTAAAGCCCGAAATGGTAAGGAGGCTGTAATCCACGCTCTCACCTATCTCACCGAAGGCTATCTTCGAGGGAGCTATCTGCTCCTGCGTATCGGAATTCACGTACTTGATGGAGTACTTCGCGGGATTTACCAGCTTTCCGTAATCGAGAACCATCTCGGTATCCTTGGTGATGGTGCTCTTGGAAAGCGTCTGATATCCCCACTTCGAAGCGCTCAGCAGCTGGTATCCGTCCTGCGCTTCGAGCGCGTTTACGACCACCGTCTCCACATCGGCCAGCACGTCTTTGGAAGAACCTGCCTTAACCTGTACCTTTACGTAATTGGCCGTATAGCTGATGGACTTGATGCTGCCTGTGCCCGCTGTCTCAAATCCGTCGAGCGTCGCAGTGTCGAATCTGCCAACCGCTCCGGCCCTGTAGGTCACCGTGTAAGATGCGGCAGCCTCTACACATACGGTAGGAAGCATCATGGTCATAACGACCAGCGCTGCCAAAAGGCTAAAGCAAACGCTTTTGATCTTACTCATGATCGTCTCCCTCCTTTTCTTTCCTGCTGCCCACTAATATCAGTCCGAGTCCGGCGCCCAGGCAAACCACAATCGCTGCTATGGGGGCCATATCCGATGTCTTCGCGGCATCCGTAATGGTTACCACCTTGACAACGTCCTCATCCTCGTCATCATCGTTATTCGCAACTGTCACTACCTTATCCTGAACCACGGTCTCGGTGGTGTTAACCACGTATGCGTCGTCGTCCTGGTAGTATGCCCTGAACTTCATGGAAAGCTGGGCCAGCGCCTCGGTGTAGTCCGACGAGTCCGTGCTGTCCATTCCCTCTCCCTCGAGTGTAAGGGTAAGGTATACGTTCGTCTGCTCTCCCGAATCGAGCTCTGCGAGGTAGTTATAACCCTCCAGCTCGGTTATGTCCGAAAGGCCCTTGGTGCTGCTCTCGCCATTCTTATATCCGCCTGCTACTGAGGTAACCACCTCCGTGGCCGTCTCCTCGGAATCGCCTACCGAAAGCTTCAATGTGTATGCACCGCCGGAAGCGCCGTTGGCCTCCTCCATGGTCTTAAGTGTCTCCTCGGAAACATAGAAGCTGGCCGTGTGCCCATTGTCGTTCGCAATGGTGATTGCCTCTGTTACGGTCTGTCCCGGAAGGACGTCTGAAAATCCGTCTGCAAGGACATATTCAGAACCGTCTGTCTGAGTGCCCCCTGAGTAAACCAGCTGATCGGAAGAATCCAGGGTGACCGTAAGATTAGAACCGTCTGCCCCGTACGCTGCCACCGACAGGCTCATGGCCGCCAGGATGGCTGTAAGGGACATTGCCGAAAATTTAGTCATAATCAAACCCCTTCCTTATTAAAACTCTTCGCTGACAGCCGTAAGATTTCCATCGCTGTCAAATACCGGGGAAACTCCCCACTCGGCCTGCATTGCACTCTGTGCATTCTCGACCTGTACCGCATTCACCGAGATGTCCAGTCCGATTCCCTGTCCGGTGTATTCGTTTCCGAGCGAACCCGGAAGTGAAACGCCGTCGATGAAATTGGATGTGCTCTCGCCGTAGGAAACGGCCTTAGTATAGTAAAGAACTATCTGCTCGCTGTTCTCCGAACCTACCAGCCATCCCTGTGATGCGAGGCTTTCCTCATAAGAAGATGTCCCGTCGAGGGAATCCAGCTCAATGAGGGTACCGTCCAATTCGGTATCGTCGGTCCACTGCTTGGTAATCGTGACACGCACATACATGTCATAACCGCCTGATGAACCTCCTTCGTTCGTGGCACAGTACTTAACATCGTAATCCGCTCCGGGCATGGCCTCGTCATCCAAAGATTCGCTGGTTGAAAGATCCTTCCCCGCAGACGTGATGCCCACGCTGAATGCGTTGGTGGTTATCTCTGTAACGGCCGCCTGATTGGTAGAAGTGTTCAGAGCCGCCAAAGATCCGCCTATTACCGTGCCGATAGCCACTATAGAGGCTACTGTCATTAGTAAATACCGTTTTTTCACGTCAAATCTCCCATCTGAAATCTAGAGTTTTCTGTTACTACGGTCTCATGATACTTTATAAACGTCACACGAAAATCACACGAAAGCTTTTTCATGTGACATTTAACGCCCGTTAATAAGGTTTAGCGCAAAGTCTGTTGAGTTTCGCGCGATTTTCGGGTAAATTAATTCTCGTAGCAGGAATCATCCATGTGAAAAGGGGAAAGAAAGTATGTACATTAAGACATTCGGAAATTTCCAGCTGACAGACGGAGACGTCACCTTCGATCAGAGCGACATCAATTCCATAATGATGATGAAGCTTTTGCTGTTCCTCGCACTTCATAAGAATGAAACCATTCCCAAGGAAGAGATCGCCTCTTCCATATGGAACGACGACGACACGGACAATCCGATGGCCGCGTTGAGGAACATGATCTACAGGCTCCGTTCCTTCCTGACCACCCACTTCGGCGAGAGGGACTACCTCATCAGCGGAAGGGGCTTTTGCAAGTGGAATCCCGAGGTGGAGATAACCACCGATATCGACAGATTCCATGAGATTATTGAAAAATGTCAGTCCGAGGATGTTAAAGAGGACGAACTCATTTCCTTATATAAGGAAGCCATCGATCTGTACACCGGAGACATGCTTCCCTGGATAAGCGACATGAGCACCCTGCGAAACACTTCCATCCTCTGCCACGATAACTACGTCGACGCGGTGGAGGCCCTCGCGCAGATATATAACGCCCGCGGCGACTATAAGGCGATGGAGCTTCTGGCAGGAAAGGCGCTTAAGACGGATAGGACCAACGACGACTTCCACGCGCTTCTCGTCAGGGCGTACGCCAAGCAGGGCATGCGTAAGGAGGCCATGAACCACTATAAGGAGGCCAGTGAAGCCCTCGAGCGCGAGTTCGGAATAAGGGCCTCTGACTCCCTTCAGAGAGCATTCGAGGACATAACCCGCATGGACAGCGAGGACGCCATCCAGAACCTCGAGAACATATGCGAGGCCATGAGCGAGTCGGATCCCGAGGGAGCGTTCTTCTGCGAGTACCCGGTCTTCCGCTCCATCTTCAAGCTCGAGAGCCGCAGGATAAAGCGTCTCAACCTGCCCGAATACCTCCTTCTTCTCTCCATAGAGAACAAGAGCCGCGCAGACGATACGCCCGCAGCCGAGCTCGAGAAGGCCATAATATCGACCCTTCGCACGGGGGACATTGCTACCCGATGCTCATCTTCGCAGTACATGGTGCTGCTTCCGGGATGCGACTTCGAGTCCGCCTGCATGGTTGCAGAGCGCATGCTCGAGGCGTACACTCTGGAAGATGCCAAGATAAACATAAAGTTAGAAGACCTTAACACAGGATTTTCGGAGAGCGCGTAATGAAAGTATTTAAACTGATTTGTAAGATTGTTTCAACACTGATAATCTGCTGCATGCTTGCCGTGGGAGCGGCCTTCGTCATCCCGACCTTCATGGGATACACGGGCTACGCGGTCGTAAGCGGAAGTATGGTCCCCACCATACCGGTGGGCGCCATCGTATACGATGAGGAGGTCTCCCCCGAGGACCTGACGGAGAATGATATCGTAACTTATACACTCGTTTCCGGAGACCTCGTCACACACAGGATCACCTCGATAGACGACGGGGCGCAGACGGTCACCACCAAGGGTGACGCGAACTCCACCGAGGACTCATCGCCCGTCCCCTTCACCTCCATCGTAGGAAAGACGAAGTACATAGTGCCCTGCCTCGGATACATATCCATCTACGGCAAGACCAAGCTCGGGCTCGCGGCGCTGTGTGGAATCATAGCGATTCTGATCCTGCTCCTCTATCTTCCCGAGGCGCTCTCGCCCTCGGATGAGTCGAAGGACACTGAGAAAACGGCCAAGACCGAAAAGGCCGGCTGATTCCTACAGACTGTAATGAAACACCCCCGGATTCCGGTTCGTACCGGTCCTCCGGGGGTGTATTTCGTTTATTCATCCGGGGCCGTCAATGAAAGAACGCCTCCAGCTTCTGCTTCAAATCCTCGCGTCCGACGGACTTAAGGATGTAGTTCTGGGGCTTCATGCTCATGACCTGCATCACGGACTCCCTGTCGCTCTTTCCCGTCAGAAAAAACACCGGCAGCTTCGAGTACTCAGGCACCGCTCTAAGCTGCGAGAGCACCTCGGGCCCGCTGACCTTGGGCATCTCATAGTCCAGCAATATGAGATCCGGAGTGTGCGACATGAGCCATCCGAACGCCTGGTCCGCAGACGTGGTCATTATCACGGTGTATTCGTCCTTAAGCCACTCGTGAACCACGTTCATATATGCCGGATCGTCGTCTATTATGAGTATGTTTCTCTTAAACGAATTAACCGCCCCGCCGCGTCTCGAGTACGAGGTCAGCTTCTTCACGAACTTCTCCGTGTCGAGCGGCCTGGGTATGGAATCGAGGATAACCGAGTCCTTTAGATACCTGCGGCAGAAGTCGATGTCTGTCTTCTCGCCTATGATAATGATCTGCTTCATCAGCGTCGCCAGCTGCTCGCTCAAGAGCCGCAGAAACTCCGTGTCGAGCTTTTCATTGGCCTCCATGTAGTAGACCACGAAATCCACCATCATGATCTCGTTTCCAATGGAATCGCCCTTGGACTGAACATAGGTGGTCTCCATGCCTGCGTCCTGAATTTTTTTCATAAGAACACGGATGAGAAAGGTCTCCTTCTCACCCATGATCATTACCGTCGCACCTTTACGTGTGGCCACTCCCATAGCGTATCTCCCCGTACTAATTCACTTTTCAGACTATCTCTTCTATCTTCGCCCAGTCGAGCGCCGCCAGCGCAGTCTCAACGGCGTCGAAGAGCTCCTTCTCATCGGGCGGGAGGCTGAACTCCTTAAGCGAATCCAGCACCATCCGCGTGCCGTCGAAATCCATCATGCCCGCCAGCTCCCTTAAGGCGCCCTTAGCATCCTCAATCATTTCCGAATCCGCAGGAGGAAGGTCCGCGGCGCCTTCGTCCTGCGTCCCAAAGATATCATCGAGCTGCGCCAATACGCTCTCCAGCGCACGACGCAATGCCGGATCGTCCCTATCGATGATTCCGGTATCTCCCGAGTGTCCCGCATCCTCCAGTGAGCGGGACATCTCCGATATGTCGTTTAATCCAATACTGCCTGCGGAGCTCTTCATGGCGTGGACCTTTATGGTGTAGAACTCGTAGTCGCCGCGCGAAAGCGCGTCTCCGAGCTCGTCCATCCTGGCCTGCAGCGTCCTGGCGAACGTCTCAGCCGCCGCCACAAACGACGCCTTCGATCCGCAGAACGAAACTCCGTCGTCCACATTAATCCCCGAGACGCTCCCGAGCGCGGCGAAAGCCTCCGCCTCCCCGTCGGACAATGCCACCTCCGGCACTCCGTCCGCGGGCTCTTCCATAAGCTCCTCCGGAAGGTTCCTCATGAGACACTCCTCGAGCGCGCGCCCGTCCACAGGCTTGGCGAGGTATCCGTCGAAGCCTTCGCTCCGGTAGTACTGCTCACCCTCGTTGGCGTAATTCGCGGTAAGGGCGATGACCGGCTTTTCGAAGCCCGCCTCCCTCAGCCGCCCGAGCGTCTCAATGCCGTCCATCTGCGGCATCATGTGGTCTAATAGAATTATATCATAATTCCCCTCTTCGCTCACCATATCCAGGCACTTTTGTCCGCTGAGCGCAGTGTCGGCCCGAACACACGTCTTCTCGAGGAGGCCCAGCAGCACCCGGAGGTTCATCTCATTGTCGTCCACGACGAGGACGCGGGCGTTCGGCGCGCTAAACAGTGGCTTGTAGGCCAAGTCGTCCGCCGAGTCCACGCGCTCCATGGTGAACTCGCCCATGGGCGCATCGTCCTCCACGACCTGGTTCAGCGTAAAGTGGAAGGTGGAACCCTCGCCGTATACGGAGTCGCAGGTGAGCCTGCCGCCCATCAGCTCCACGAACTGGCGCGAGATATCCAGCCCCAGACCGGTGCCCAGTATGGCCTTGTTCCTCTTCTCGTCGACACGCTCGAAGGCCGTAAACAGCTTGTCCCTGTCCTCGTCCCTAACGCCAATGCCGGTATCCTCCACGGCGTAGTAAATCCTGCGGGTATTCGCATTGGCGGCCTCAACGCGGACGTGGAGCGTGAAACCGCCTTCCGGCGTGTACTTCACAGCGTTGGTCAGGAGGTTCAAAAGTATCTGCTTTATCTTCCCCTCGTCGCCGACGAGCGAGGACGGGATCTCAGGGTCAATGTCCAGGTTGAACCACAGCCCCTTCTCGTCGCTCTTCACGCGGATCATCTCGACTATGGACCTGAAGAACGGCAGCGTCCCGTACGGGGTCTCCACCAGCGTCATCTTGCCCGACTCCACCTTGGAGAGGTCGAGGATGTCGTTTACCAGCGACAGCAGGAGCTTCGAGGCGTTCATGATGGAGGCGGCGTAGGAATTCACCGTCTTCCCATAGTCCCCGGCGCCCGCGGGCACGTCCTCCCTGAGTATCATCTGGTCCATTCCCATGATGGTGTTTATGGGCGTGCGGATCTCGTGGCTCATATTGGCCAGGAATCTGGACTTCGCGCCGTTTGCGCGCTCAGCCTCCTCCTTCGCGGCCCGGATCTCCTCGTACTGCCGCGAGATTATCGTCATCCTGATCACCCTGTAGACAATGAACGCCGTAGCGAGGATGGACAGCAGGAATATGCATATCTTCACCACCGGGAGCTCGAAGAACCTCGCGTCCTTGGTGATGATGAAGGTCTCCTCCCTCATCACCTCACGCGTTATGGTGTCGAGAATCTGGATGTGCAGCGTGTAGCCGCCCGGCTCGAGGTTCGTGTACTCGAGGTCGGATATGTCGCTCTGACTCGAGACGGTTCCATCGTCGGAGGAGCCCTCGAGGTACAGCTTCACCAGCGGATTCGACATCGAGAAATTGAGGACCGCGGCGGAGATCACAATACGCCCGTCACCTGCCGGGATTTTGAAGCGTCCGTCGGCGTCCGGCTCGACGACCTCGTCCTGATACCTGAGGCTGTTTACAATTATGTTGTAGTCGGCCTTGTCGCCCGCCTTCTCCGTAGTCGACACCGCCCTCACGCAGTCGGTGCAGCACAGGTACAGCGTGCCGTCCTCGTCGCACTCGCACCAGGAATTGGCCGTCAACGCCGTCGTAAACCCGTGTGTATAATCCAAAAGCTTATAGTTATATGTCCCGTTTTCTATGAGCTCGTCTATCTGCACCACGTAGATGCCGGCGCT
>JAILAS010000034.1 GCA_024681495.1 Eubacterium sp.
GGCATGCAAGTGCCTGGTCCTCAGTCTGAGCCTCAGGAAGGGTGATGTCGATGTGCTTACCGCAAAGTGCTGCGAAGTCAGCATTGAAGGTGGCTGCAGCCTCAGGTGCGTTAAGAGGTGTGGGTGTGGGGCCGGGAGCTACTGCGTTGCAACGGATGTCGGTTGCAGAGTAGTAGATAGCAATGTTCTTGGTCATTGCGTTTACGGCTGCCTTAGCTGCAGAGTAGGAGATACCTGCAACACCCTGAGAACCGATAGAAGAAATGTTTACGATGGAACCCTTCTTCTGCTTCTCCATGTGCTCAAGAACGTACTTGCTCATGTAGTATACGGAGTACTGGTCGATCTGGCATACATAATCGTACCACTCCTCCTCGCAAAGGTTGATGGGCTTATGCTTATCGGCGATACCTGCGTTGTTTACGAGTACGTCGATACGACCATACTTGTCAGCGGTGTAATCTACAACCTTGTGGCAATCCTCCATCTTGGTGAGGTCTGCCTCAACAGCGGTAATCTCTCCGAACTGAGAGAGCTCGCTGACAGTCTTGTCGTTCTCTTCCTTACGACGAGCGGCGATTACGACCTTTCCGCCTTCCTTAAGGAAAATTTCAGCCGTTTTCTTACCGATACCGGAGTTACCGCCGGTAACGATACAAATTTTGTTGTCAAGTCTTCCCATTATTGTTACCTCCTAAATAGTATTTTAATGGTATTGAGAACAATATAGATATATTTATTCAACAGTTAATATTATAATGTCTGACTATTCCTTTTGCAACCGAAATGTGGTAAAGTCTGAGTGAAGGGGGGATGTGTTATGGAAATCAAAATTCCCGAAAACAACAAAAATTTTTCTCAATGTTACCCCCACCCTTTTGTGGTGAAAGAGAGTGGGAAGATCTATTGCAGGGCGATGATGGGAGAGTACAGTCACGACGACCTGGTCTGTCAGGATTGCCCCCTGATGATGTATGACGCCGAGCACGACAGGTACTTCGGTTGTTACTATTTCGACACCTCGCCTTCGGAAAGCGTCAGCGATTGCGAACGCATTTCACTGGCGGTTTCTGAGGGCGAATTACCCGAGTTTCCGTATTTCGAGGAAAAGGACAGGCATCTGGTCGAGAGCGCGCTGCAGTTCGCGGCCGTGGCACACAAGGGACAGCTCCGCAAGGGCGGGCGCATCCCGTATTTTGCTCACGTTCTCGAGGCCTCCGGCATTGTTCACAAGATTTCGGACGAGGCCGAACTGATAGCGGCGGCGGCGCTCCACGACGTGGTAGAGGACGCAGGCGTTACCGTGGACGAGCTCCGCGAGAGGTTCGGGGACCATGTGGCCGACCTTGTTGCCTCTGTCAGTGAGAACAAGCGAAGCCATCTGCCGGCTGCCGAGACCTGGGAGATCAGGAAGAAGGAGGCCCTGGAGGCTCTTCGCGAAGCCGGTCTCGAGACCAAGACGTTAGTGCTGGGTGACAAGCTTTCCAACATGCGCTCGTGCAAGAGAGACCACGACGTGGAAGGCGACGCCATGTGGGAGAAGTTTAACTGCAAGGACAAGAGAATGCAGAAGAGGTACTATCACGACGTGCTCGATGCACTCGGGGAGCTTTCCGATACGTATGCTTATAAGGAACTTAAGACATTGATAGATGATGTCTTCGAATAGGACGCCAATGAGGCTTGCGATAAGATAAGAAATCCCCGGGCGATTTAATTCGCCAGGGGTTTTTTGAGCTGTTTAGTAACTATCGATATTATCTCGTCGTCTCTGGAGGTGTTCACCAGGTATCCGTTCACCCTGTAGGTCAGAAGCTGTTTGAACGCCTCCTGGGATATGGGATTTCCGAACAAAATGATGGGGGTGTTTGCCACCTGCGGAATGGCCCGTAATTCCCTGAGCAGCTGAGAACCGTTTTCTGTGGCCGCCTCGTAGGATATGAGGAAAGTGTCCGGAGAACTGGTGGAAATGGCCCTGTCCAATAGCGTGTCGTGGCTGTCGTATGCCACTGCCTCGCACACCTTGCGGAACAGCGAGAGGTATTTTCCTCTCTCCGCGGGTACAGGCGAGTAGATGCCCAAAAGCGCCTCGGAATTGTTCAGCTCGGACGCCCTCTTGTTACGTTTTACCTGCATCCGGGCAAAGATTTTATCCATGCTCTTAATGAGGTTGAAGTCCGGCTTCATGCAGTCGATTTCGTCCTGGGCGGGGTAGTGCACGTTGGTACGGAACGCCTTAAGGAAAATCTTGGAACCGATTATGACCAGAGGAATGTAAGATGTAGGGAAGACGAGCAGGAAATCCTCGAGCCTTTCGTATTCGGCTGCGTTAAGGTCGTCGACGGTGATGAAAATCAGAGATACTTCCGGGAGTTCTCTGTAGAGACCTCTCTGAGTGATGGGCCACGAAATCAAATCGTATTTCTGGGCCAGTATCTTCTCGTAGGTCTGTTCTTTTTTGGTATCCTTATGGATAAACAGAATGGTATCGGGACTCATTTAAACTCCCTCCGTTAAAGCCTGCAAGCGTCGACATAATTATATCAAACGCATATATCCGACGCAAGAAAAAGCGGCATATTATACATTTTTATGTAAAGTTGAAAAATTTAGAGCGCATTTAAAGGATTTAAGGCAGATTGTGTTGAGATATTGAAACTCATTTGATAAAATGATTCTGGGAAAAAAGAGTGTGATTTACTTGCAGATAGGGGAAATACTTATGTTTGAAGGTTACACCGTGAGGGAAGCAGCAGGGTGTTTTTGGATTGTCCACGTGGAACAGTCCGATGACGTCTATGAGGCTCCCGTATCCGTAAATGAGACGGCGGCACGTGCGTTCGTGCTCTTAAAAGAGTGCGGCAGTGTCGATGCGGCTGCTGAGGTCATGGCCTCGGAGTACGGAGTGGACAAGGCGGTAATTGAGGAAGACATAAATTCCTTTATCTCCGGCATGAACACACGGTAAATCGTTGATAGTAAGGGGTTAAAAAATGGAAGTAGCACTTATCGGTGCCAGGAGTTATCTTTCGGACGCACTTATTGACAGGTTCAGTAAGGAGGGCGACAGGGTATATGTCCTTACAGGACATGAGTACGTAACCAAGAAGGTTCCTAAAGTTTTCGAGCAATATAACTTTTCATATGTGAATGAGAGTATTCCTCAGATTTTCGAGAGCATCAATCCCGATGCTGTTGTTTTCATGGGCGAATACGACACGAACTTCCCCGAGCAGGTGGAGCACAGACACGTTTTGGAGTATTCCACGGGCCTGGTTAACATTCTCAGCTCCGTCCAGAATCTAAACAGGAAGATTCGATTCATTTATCTCTCCTCGGAGCGCGTCTACGAGGAGTCCGATTTTACTCCTATTAACGAGCTTAAGCCCGCCAACCCCTCTAACGGCAGACAGTATATGGTCCGTCAGGGTGAGATGACGGTAAACAATTATAAATCGGAATTTGCCATCGATCCCATAGTTCTTCGTCTGGATCACCTTTACGGCATTCCCACCGGCAAGGTGGATCTGCCCAGAGACCTGGGAAGGATGTGCGCCGAGGCCAATGAAAACTCCGTGATCCACGCCGATCCCGCGAACGAGTTTTCCATGCTCCACGTTATGGATGCGGTACAGTACATATACACCGCATTGAAGGCCAAGGAGCATCGCTACGACCTCTACCACATTTCGAGCGGCAATGTGTTCAACGAGACGCAGCTGGCGAATCTGGTAGCTGAGGGCTGGGGAAAGAACGTCGAGGTCGAGGAGGTAAGGGTAAAGAATTCCTTCAAGCGGGTTCTCGACGGTGAGGCATTCCTCGAGGAGTTCGACGCCCGCGTGTTCGATAAGCCCGAGGTTTCCGTGCCCCGCGTCGTGTCTGAGATTTCCAGGCATTCCAGGAGGTTTTTCGCAGCGCCCACCCAGGAGAAGAAGAGCGCCGGAAAGATCGGCACCCAGATATCCGACATCATTTATAAGTTAATACCCTACATAGAGAACTCCCTCATGTTCATCGTCTTCTTCATGCTGAACAACAGGGCCACCGGAAGCGAGTACTTCAGCAATATCGACTTCCTTTTGCTCTATGTAATCTTCTTCGCTGTCGTATTCGGACAGCAGCAGGCCACATATTCCGCGGTGCTCGCTACCGCCGGATACCTCTTTAGGCAGCAATACGACCGCTCGGTATTCGATGTCGTGCTCGACTATAACACCTACGTGTGGATTGCACAGCTGTTCATCATCGGCCTCGTGGTCGGATATATGAAGGACAGGCTCAAGTCCATAAAGGAGGAGGACAATGTCGAAATCAACTATCTCTCGCGCCAGAGGGACGACATTTTCGACATCAACATGGCCAACGTTCAGATTAAGAACGTGCTTGAGACCCAGCTCATCAATCAGAACGACAGTTTCGGAAAGGTTTATTCCATAACCTCCACGCTGGACCAGTACGAGCCCGAGGACGTGCTTTTCTACGCCGCTCAGATCGTGCAGAGGCTGATAGAGACCGGCGATGTGGCTATTTATACCGTCGATAATGACAGGTTTGCCCGTCTGTTCGCTGCCACCTCGGCCACGGCCAGGTCCCTTGGAAACTCCATCAAGTACACCGAGCTTACGGACATGTACGAGGAGTTTTCGAACAACAGAGTATATATCAATAAGAACATGGATGAGAAGTATCCTCTGATGGCCGATGCCATCTACGATCAGGACAGGATAAGGCTTATCATCATGGCGTGGGGTATTCCCTGGGACAGGATGAACCTCGGTCAGGCGAACATGCTTCGAGTAATCGGATTCCTCATCCAGAATGCGCTGGTTCGTGCCAACAGCTACATGTCGGCACTCGAGCAGCAGCGCTTCGACGAGGGTGGAAAGGTCCTCAAGGCAGAGGCGTTCTCGTCGCTGCTTAAGGCGTTTGTTAATGCACAGAGAAACTCGCTCACCGTGGTTACCGTTGTCGCCATAGACGGAGACCCCGAGTCGAAGGAGCTGGTAGAAAAGCTAGACCGTCTCACCCGTGCATCCGACTACCTCGGACTGCATTCGGACGGAAAGCTCTACGTGCTCCTGTCGAATACCGACGAGGAGAACTCCGGATTCGTTATGAACAGGTTTAAGGAAAACGATATAAAGGCAAAGCGCCTTACCACCAAGGAGCTCTACAGCCTCGTAGAGGCCGGGGACGGAGAGGGGGATGGCGATGACGAATAATTTAAAACTCGTTCTCATCATCCTGCTGATTAACGCCGTTTTTGCAGTTCTCTACCTGATATATGGATTGATCCTAAGGCCGAGGTTTAAGGTCTTAAATAAGCCTCCCGGGAAGGAGAGGGCCGTCGGAGCCGAGTTCGTGGACGATGACTACAAGATGGTCTCCGAGGACGATGTTCCGGACCTTATGCTCCCCGAGGAGAAGGTGGATAAATACAATAAGACTCACGACAGGCGCAGATATGTGATGCTATTTGTCGTGTTTCTGCTTTTCCCGGTTGCATCCGAGTGCATGGTGTTCCTGAGCTGGATTCTCCAGAAGCTCTTCTTCAGGGATCCGGTGGATCTTTCGGACGTTGTGTTCGATAAGAGTCAGAAGCGCCCCATGCACAGGGGTGATGAGGAGAGGGAGAGAAACCTCGTTCCTCTCGAGGAGGCGCTGGCGGTTACGGATTTCAGAAGCCTTAGGAGCCTCATGCTGAATATACTTAAGGGTGACATAACTCAGTCGCTCAGCCACGTTATGATGGCTCTCGACAGCGACGATTCCGAGACCGCTCACTATGCGGCTTCCGTACTTAGCGATGAACTGAACGATTTTCGTTCCAATGTTCAGGCTGTTTACACTTACATCAAAAGTGAGATTGAGAGACTGGATTCACTTACGGACGTTGACAGGGACGATCCCGATTTCGATGTGTCCGAGCTGAAAAGCGACTATCCTCTGTTTGCCAGTGCTCTAATCAAGTACATTGCGGCGTTCGTGAGTCAGAGGGTCTTCACCGAGATGGAGGAGGCGACCTACGGCCAGACCATGGCTGAGGTGGGGGATATCCTGTTTGAGAGAAACAAGGAGGTCCTTACAGTACACCATTACAGGTGGATTACGGAGGCGCTTTTAATCACCGACGATTTCGAGACTTGTGAGAAGTGGGCCATAAGGGCCGCCGTCGAATATCCCCACGAGATGTTTGCGTACACGGGGCGCATCAAGCTCTACTTTAAGACCGGTCGACGCCAGCAGTTTTTGGAGGTCCTCGAGGATCTCAAGAGGTCTGACGTCGTGGTCGACAGGGAAACACTGGAACTTATAAGAGCATTTTCTTAAAATACGGGCATAAAATGAGAAAGGAGTAGGGGGGAATGTCATTTGCCACGTACAATTTGTTGCAGGCTATCTTTGTAGCCATTGCATATTCGGTATGTGTGATTCTCCTTCCTGCTGCCGTTATCTATCCCCGGATAAAGAGACATCCGGGCCCCGTCAGACTGTTAATATATGTTGTTGTCGGCAATTTCTACATGTTCAATGCCGTCAGCATACTGGAACTTTTGCACATTTCCAACACCTTCACCCAGTGGCTGCTTTTGCTTTTGGTTGGATTCGCGGCGGGCTCCCGCCTGAGGGGTGTCACCATGATGTGGTGTATCGAGCAGGTGCTGGAGACGTTTCGGCGCCTCCTTCTGGGCATACTTGGATGGAACACATTTGCCGCCAGGATACGCGGGGCCATAAAGTCCGCAGTTAAGTGGTGTATACTGTGGTTTTGGAACTGTGTGATAAAGCATCTGCCGGAGTGGGTGCTCACTGCCGGTCTGGTCGCCCTGGGCGCATACGCTATCGGCACGCAGCAGCAGGTCGACTACGGATACATCGCATCCGATGAGCTCGTACATAACTGGTGGATTAACGCATTGTCGTCCAATGACATGTACGTGGCCGGTATCTACCCCATGGGTTTCCACTGCGTCATCTACTACCTGCACGCCGTGTTTGGATTCCCGGTCGCAGTGCTGCTGAGACATTTTGCCGACGTCCAGTATATATACGTGGCGCTGGTGGGTACATGGTTCCTGCAGGAGGTGTT
>JAILAS010000129.1 GCA_024681495.1 Eubacterium sp.
AACACGACGCCTGCGAATACGAAAACGATGACGCCCATCAGCAGCACAAGCGCGAACGTTATGTAAACCGTGCGGGAGACCTCATCGACCTCGTCGCTCACGCGGTCGTATGATGCGTGTATGGTTACGTAGCCCCTCACCTTGTAGTTTACGGTGACCGGGGATACGACGCTCAGCATCTTCGCGTCGAGGGAGCCGTAGAAATTGCCGGTGGTATACAGGTTGCTGCCCGTGTACGCCTCGGTGAATCCCTCGATTACGATGCCCGTGTCGGCGCTTTCGTCGGTGCTTATAATCACCCTTCCGTCAGTGTCGATGACCCTTATCGTGACGTCGAGCGCATCGGCTGTGCCGCGGAGGTTCTCCTCGAACTCTTCTGCCGAGAATCCCTCATCCCCGTACTCTTCGGCGTACTCCGCGGATATCGAATTGGCGCGCGAAGCGAGCTCCCTGGCCTCGTAGCCGGCCACAACGCCCTCGATTCCAATGCCGAAGTAGATATAGACGACGCCAAACCCCAGAAGCGCGAAGAGCGCAAATATGGCGGCAGCCTTTGCGAGAACGGACTTATTCATGAAAGGACCTCGAACTTATATCCAACGCCCCATACGGTGCCTATGTTCCAGGTGTCGGTGCCGTGCACCTTCTCCCTGAGCCTCTTGACGTGCACGTCGACGGTCCTCGTGTCGCCGGCGTAGTCGTAGCCCCAGATGTTGTCGAGGAGCTGCTCCCTGGTGAACACCTGATTGGGCGATGATGCGAAGAAGTAGAGGAGCTCGAGCTCCTTGGGCGGCATCTCGAGGTGCCGGCCCTTATAGGTGACGGAGTAGTTGGAGAGATTCACCTCCAGGTCGTCGTACCTGACCACCTTAAGGTTTTCCTCCTCCCTGGGTGCGCTTCCGGTCTCGTACCTGCGCAGCACCGCCTTGACCCTGGCCACCAGCTCCTTGTTATCGAACGGCTTAATCATGTAGTCGTCGGCGCCCAGCTCGAGTCCGAGCACCTTGTCGAAGACCTCTCCCTTCGCGGAGAGCATGATCACCGGCACGTTCGATGAGGCGCGCAGCTGCCTGCACACCTGGTATCCGTCGATGCCCGGCAGCATGAGGTCCAGTATGACCAGGTCGGGCGAGAATGCGTCGAAGCACTTCAGTGCCTCCTCGCCGTCGTATACCGCCTTGGTTTCGAAGCATTCCTTCGTGAGATACAGGCAGATGAGGTCCGCTATGTTGCGGTCATCGTCCACCACCAAAATCTTTTGCTTATTCGTCATTCCAATTCCCCCTATCTGTCAAAAACGGCTATGGTAACGCCCGCGTCGCCTTCACCGTATTCCCCCTGGTGGTACGACTTAATGTAGGGCAGTGTCTTAAGATGCTGCTGAACGGCCTTCCGGAGCACTCCGCTTCCCTTGCCGTGCACCACGCGGACCGACTCGAGGTTCGCCAGGTACGCGTCGTCCAGGTACTTGTCGAGCTCGGCGAGCGCATCGTCTGCGGTCATGCCGATGAGGTTCACCTCGGTCTTTACCGTGGCGGCCTTCATGAGCGACCCGCGTCCGCTTCCCCCCGCGGCCTTGCGCTTCTTCGATGAGGAGTACTTCTCGGCCTCGCTCTCTTCCTTAATGGCAATGAGGTCGGTCACATTCACATTGTAATTCAGTATGCCCATGCGCACGGAGAGGTTTCCCCTCGCGTCGGGCAACGTGTGGACCGTGCCCTTCATGTTGAGTGACAGCGACTTCACCGTGTCGCCTATCTTAAGCGACTTCGGATCCACGCCGTTTACGGCGCGCTGTTCCTTCTTCTTTTTGGATCCGGAGCTCTGCGCCTTGTCTATCTCCTCACGGAGGCCGCGGCGGCTCTTCTCGAGCTCCTTCACGGCGTCCTTCTCCTGAGATGTGAAGGAACCGTAGCGGTTGATGTCCCTTATGGCCTCGTCGGCCTTCTCCTTGGCCGAACGGAGTATCTCGGCCGCCTCCTCGCGCGCCTTGGCGAGGATCTTATCCCTCTCCTCGTCATTTCGCCTGTTCTGGGCGTCGAGCTTGTCGCGCATGCTCTGGGCCTGGCGGCTCCTCTCCTCGATGCGCTTCTCCTCGTCCGCCATGCGGACCTTCCTGCTCTCGAGGTCGCCAATGAGGTCCTCGAAGGACTCCGTCTCAGCCGAGAGCTCCTCCCTGGCCGCGTCGATGATGTCCGCTCCAAGCCCGAGCTTGCCGGAGATGGCGAACGCGTTACTCTTTCCGGGAATGCCGACCAGAAGCCTGTATGTGGGCGAGAGCGTCTTAACGTCGAACTCGCAGCAGGCGTTCTCCACGCCCTCCGTCCTGAGTGCATAGACCTTAAGCTGGCTGTAGTGGGTGGTCGCCATGGCCAGTACGCCGCGCTCCTTCAGGTTCTTCAGTATGGATATGGCGAGTGCCGCACCCTCGGTGGGGTCCGTGCCCGCGCACAGCTCATCGAAGAGCACGAGGGATCTGTCGTCCACGTGCTTCATTATGTAAACTATGTTCTTCATGTGGGCCGAGAACGTACTGAGCGAAAGCTCGATACTCTGCTCGTCGCCGATATCTCCAAAGATCTCGGTAAAGACCCTAAGGTGCGAATTGTCTGCCGCAGGGATGTGGAGGCCCGCCTGTCCCATGAGGTTAAGCAGGCCGACAGTCTTAAGCGACACAGTCTTACCGCCTGTGTTCGGGCCGGTCACGACCAGCTGGTCGAAGGTATCTCCCAGGCTGAGGTTAATGGGCACGGCCTTCTCGGGATCGAGCAGCGGATGACGCGCCTTCTTGAGGACAATGGGTCCGTCGGCAGAAAACTCAGGACGGGACGCCTTCATCTCCTCCGCGAGCCGCGCCTTCGCGAACACGAAGTCCAGGAACACGACCGAGTCGTGGTCGGCGCGCACGATGTCCATCCCCTCGGCGACCATGGACGAGAGGTTGGCTAGTATTATGTCAATCTCCTTGGCCTGCTCGGCCAGGAGCCTGGCGCGTTCGTTGTTTAGATTAACCACCTCGGAGGGCTCGATGAAGACGGTGGAGCCTGTCGAGGACGTATCCTGGACGACGCCCGGAATCTTCCCCCTGTACTCCGCCTTCACGGGAACGCAGTAGTGATCGCCCCTCATCGCAATTACCCTGTCCTGCAGGTATGTGGCGTTGGACGTGCGGTTCAGGATGGCGTTCAGCTGGTTCCTGATCTTTTCGTCGATGCCGGCCTCTTTACGGCGCAGGTCCCGGAGCGTGGGCGATGCGTCGTCGGAGATCTGATCCGCAGAAATGATGCAGCGCCTGATCTCGCGGTTCATGTCCTTACCCTCGTCGAGGACGGAGAAGTATCCGTAGAGGGAATCCTTACCCTCCTCCGGCGCTGTGAGCGCGTCATAGTCCTTCGCCTTCTTGGCCGCGGAAAGTACCGCCGAGACATCCAAAAGCTCTCTGGGGCTCAATGAGGCTCCCACCTTAAGGCCCCTGAAGACGGGGGGCAGGTCCCTCACGCCCGAGAATCCCAGCTGCCCCTCCCTCATGGAGCGGGAGAAGGCGTCTCCGGTCTGGTCGAGCGCCCTCTCTATGTCCTGCTCGTCGGTCATGGGAACGAGCTTCTCGCACAGCTTAACGCCCTCATCTGTCGATGCACGGGCGCTTAGAAGCTTAATAATTTTATCGTATTCAAGAGTTTTAAGTACTCGTTTATTCATAAGATTATATTAACACAACGGGGCGTATTGCGCCCGAATTTTAACGCATTTGGAAACAAAAAACGCCCGGAGCAAAAATGCCCCGGACGAAAATATCTGGTGAAAAATTATACCAGCTCAAGTACCACTTCCATAGCACCGTCACCCTTACGGGGTCCGATCTTTACGATACGTGTGTAACCGCCGTTACGGTCTGCGTACTTGGGTGCATACTCGTTGAAAAGCTTCTCTACAAGATCAACCTTTACGGTGTTCTTTCTGCGTCCTGCAAGCTCCTCGGGAACCTCAGTAACAGCGTAAAGAACCTGAGCGGCCTTTCTCTTGGCGTGAACGCGGCTGGGAAGGTCCTTCTTGAAGGTACGCTCCTGCTCGTCGTATACAACGGTCTTCTTTCCGTCAACGACTTCCTTAACGCGCTTGCCGTCTACATCCTTGCGGGCTACCTTTACAGTCTTGGTAACCTCTTCGGTGTTATCGATTTCCTTTACAGCCATAGCTATAAGGGGCTCAACCATCTTACGTACTTCCTTGGCGCGAGCCTCGGTAGTAACGATGCGGCCCTGGTGAAGCAGAGCTGTGGTCTGGTTTCTCAGAAGTGCTTTTCTCTGATCGGATGTTTTTCCGAGCTTTCTGTACTTAGACATATTTTTCTCCTTTTGCGGGACGAATATGCACGCTCTTCGGTCTTACTACATACCCGCTGTCTCATCCGCTGTGTATTTGGTCGGGATTAGTCGTCCGCTCCGTTGTTGAGCGAAAGACCCAAATCCTTAAGCTTGGCCAGTACTTCCTCGAGGGACTTGCGTCCGAGGTTTCTGACCTTCATCATATCGTCCGGCGTGCGGTTGCAGAGCTCCTGAACCGTATTGATACCGGCGCGCTTCAAGCAGTTGTAGGATCTCACTGAGAGCTCGAGCTCGTCAATGCTCATCTCGAGTGCCTTCTCCTTCTCGGAATCAACGGTCTCAACCATGACCTCTGCGGTCTTGGCATTCTCTGAGAGGTTGATGAAAAGGTTCAGATGCTCGCTGAGCACCTTGGCCGCAAGGCTTACAGCCTCGTCCGGCGCAAGTGATCCGTTGGTGAAGATATCCAGGGTAAGCTTATCGAAATCGGTAATCTGACCCACACGGGTATTCTCCACGTTCATGTTCACCCTGGTAACAGGAGTGTAAATAGAGTCAATAGCAATGACGCCAATGGGGAGGTCATCGCCCTTATTCTTATCCGCTCCAACATAGCCGCGTCCCGTGGTGATGGTGAGCTCCATGGAGAGCTTGGCATCCTTGTCACAGGTAGCTATTACCAGATCGGGATTGATGATCTGAATATCGGAATCCGCCTGTATTTCTGCCGCTGTAACGACGCCCTCGCCTTCGAAGTCAATGTAAGCTGTTTTAGTGTCTTCGAGGGTGCTGCTGTTCTTGATCGCCAGCTCCTTCAGGTTCATGATGATCTCCGTAACGTCTTCCTTAACGCCGGGGATGGAACTGAACTCATGAAGAACTCCGTCAATCTTAACACGGCTAACCGCTGCTCCCGGAAGGGACGACAACATGATACGACGAAGGGAGTTACCCAGGGTAATACCATATCCTCTCTCGAGCGGCTCAACAACGAACCTGCCGTATTTGCCATCTTCGGAAATCTCGACAATATCTATATCCGGTTTTTCAAAATCGAACACTATAGAGTCCTCCTTCTTATGTAAACCAAGATTCGTTGCTTCTTATTACTTAGAGTAAAGCTCGACGATTAACATCTCGTCAACCGGTACGTCGATCTCCTCTCTGGTGGGAAGATTCTTGATCGTTCCCTTGAAGTTCTCGGAATCAACGTCAAGCCACTCGGGGATGATTCTTCCGCCGGTTACTTCGCTGATCTCCTTATAACGGGTGAGACCCTTGCTCTTCTCGCGAATCTCAACAGTGTCTCCCGCCTTAACCTGGTAAGAAGGAATGTTAACTGTCTTTCCGTTTACAAGTACGTGGCGATGGCCAACTACCTGACGGGCTTCCCTACGGGTTCTGGCGAATCCCATACGGAAGATAACGTTATCGAGACGAGACTCAAGCATGATCATGAGGTTCTCACCGGTCATGCCCTTCTGCTGCTCTGCCTTCTCATAGTAGTTATGGAAGGGCTTCTCAAGAACGCCATAGATGAACTTAGCCTTCTGCTTCTCGCGAAGCTGCAGACCGTACTCGCTTACCTTACGGTTGGAGCGGGTAAGCTGCCTTTTAGATTTCTTATCGTAGCCCAAAACCTGCGGCTCCAGTCCAAGGGAGCGGCATCTCTTGAGCACAGGTACTCTGTTTACTGCCATGATATATTACCTCCTAGACCCTTCTGCGCTTGGGCGGACGGCATCCGTTGTGCGGAACCGGCGTCACGTCCTGGATACTGGTTACGTCTATACCGTTTGCGGAAAGCGCGCGGATAGCCGCCTCGCGTCCTGAACCCGGACCCTTTACCTTAACATCCACGGACTTAAGGCCGTGCACGATAGCAGCCTTTGCAGCAGTCTCTGCAGCCATCTGAGCCGCATAGGGCGTGGATTTCTTGGATCCCCTGAAACCGAGTCCACCGGCGCTAGCCCATGAAAGAGCATTGCCCTGAGCATCGGTCAGAGTAACGATAGTGTTGTTAAAAGAAGCCTGAATATGCGCCTGGCCGTGCTCGACGTTCTTCTTGACGCGCTTCTTCGTCGCTTTCTTTATTACTTTCTTTGCCATGATGATCCTTTCCCTTAATCGGAATTACCTTCACACAGGACAATACGCTCCAAAAGGGCACACAGCCTCTTCAAGAGCTCTTATCCTAAATTACTTTTTCTTATTTGCCACAGTTCTCTTGGGACCCTTGCATGTGCGGGCATTAGTCTTGGTCTTCTGCCCGTGGCAGGGGAGGCCCTTTCTGTGACGGATGCCCCTGTAGCAGCCAATCTCCTTGAGACGCTTGATGTTCATAGCGACTTCTCTTCTGAGCTCACCCTCTACGATCTGTGAAGCGTCGATAACCTCGGAAATCTTCTTAACTTCCTCATCGGTAAGATCGCGTACACGAGTATCGGGATTTACGGCTGCATCTTTAAGGATGCGCTTGGAGCTTGTAAGACCGATGCCATAGATATAGGTCAATCCGATCTCTACCCTTTTGTCTCTGGGCAAATCAACACCTGCGATACGTGCCATGTGTTTGAAACCTCCGTTTATTATGCTAACTAAATTACGATGCGCACCGGTCTTCGGTATGTAAAGTTAACCGGCACTATTTATATAAAAGATGATTTATAAAAAATTAAGTGCAAAAATGCTTGCGAAATTATCCCTGTCTCTGCTTATGCTTGGGATTCTCGCAAATAATCCTAATCTTGCCTTTTCTCTTAATAACCTTGCATTTCTCGCAAATCGGCTTTACTGATGAACGTACCTTCATGAGAGGCCTCCTTTCCTAAAAAAGTCATACTTGGGTATTTTATCACAATCGGTTGTCTTTAGCAAGAGTTTTTATCACTCCCGACTTCCGAACCGTTTACTTGTCGCGCCAAATGATACGACCCTTGGGCAGATCATAGGGGGAAAGATCAAGTGTTACCTTGTCTCCGGGTAAGATCCTGATGAAGTTCATCCTGAGCTTACCGCTTATGTGAGCAAGTATCTGATGTCCGTTTTCCAACTCCACCTTGAACATGGCGTTGGGAAGTTTTTCAACAACCTTTCCTTCGACTTCGATCACGTCAGCCTTTGACATTGTTTTCCTCCAGGTGTGTATCACCTTTGTGTTCCCGGGCGTAAGTCTTTATCGCCCGTTTTATTCCTTCGTCGGTATAGGAGCCTTCCTCACCTGCCAGCTGCAGGATTTCGGAGGGGGCATTCTTTACCGGAGTGACATGCTTTATATTCTTCCGCTTCGGATTGGACAGTTTCCTGTACTTACCGTCGCAGAGCATCACGAATTCCCCGTCGTTGCCGATGACAAAGTACATGCGGTTCTTATCGTGTCCGGCATGAGAAATCACCAACATTCCCGTCATAATTACTCTCCGGTCAGCTGGACGATCTTATTGAATACCTCTTCCATAGGAAGCATTCCATCAACCTGCTTGAGGATGCCCTCTTTCTCGTAATATGCGATAAGAGGCTGAGTCTGATCGTGATAAACCTCCAGACGTTTCCTGACGGTCTCGGGCTTATCGTCATCCCTGAGGATGAGCGGTCCGCCGCAGCTATCACAATGTCCCTCTACCTTGGGGGGAATGTTTACGAGATGGAACGTAGCTCCGCAAACTGCGCAGGCTCTTCTTCCGCCCATTCTCTCAACGATAGCCTCGTCATTGACCTCGATATCAACGGCATAGTCCATCTTTTCACCCTTGGCAGAGAGGGCCTTTGAAAGCGCCTCTGCCTGGGGGATGGTTCTGGGGAAGCCGTCCAGTATAAAGCCATTCTTGCAATCGTCAGAAGATATCCTGTCCATGACCAGGTCGCAGGTGAGCTCGTCGGGGACCAGCTCTCCCTTGTCCATGAATGCCTTGGCCTTCTTACCAAGCTCGGTGCCTTCTTTGATGTTGGCCCTAAAGATATCTCCGGTGGAGATATGAGGAATACCGAACTTTTCTGCTATCTTCTTTGCCTGTGTACCTTTACCGGCGCCCGGAGCGCCAAGCATAATGATCTTCATGATTTATTCTCCCAGGAAACCTGTAGTATAATGCCTTGTTACCATCATTGACTCGACCTGCTTAATGGTCTCGATGATTACACCAACGATAATGATGATGGATGTTCCACCGAACGATACGCTTGCACCGAACACTCCGTTGAAGAAGATCGGGATGAAAGCGATGATGGAAAGAGCCACAGCGCCGATGAAAATGACATATCCTAAAATCTGCGTTAAGTAGTCGCTGGTGGGCTTACCGGGGCGAATGCCGGGGATAAAACCACCCTGCTTCTTCATATTGTCGGCCAGCTCAAGAGGATTGAACGTGATCGACGTATAGAAGTAAGCGAAAGCAACTATCAGCAGTATGTACACAATCAAGCCAATCGTGTAGACGGGCTGTGCGGGATCGCACCAGTTGGACTGCGAAAGACCCTTGAGGATCTTGGCTCCGATTCCCGTTCCCTCGTTGGCGCCAAGGAGCTGACCGATGATAACAGGGGTCTGCATGAGCGACTGAGCGAAGATGATGGGGATAACACCGGCGGTGTTAACTCGCAGGGGAAGGAAGGTGGACTGTCCGCCGACCTGTCTGCGTCCCTGAATCTTGCGGGAATACTGTACGGGAATCTTCCTCTGGCCGTCCTGAAGGAATACGACAGAAACAACCAGGCCGATAACGATAACAGCGATGATGACGATTGCCACGATCGCCCTTCCCGGGTTCTGGCCCATAACGAACTGCTCGCCGAGTGCGGCAAAATCGTTCGGCAGACGGGAAATAATGTTTATCGTCAGTACGATGGAAATACCGTTTCCAATTCCGTTTTCTGTAATTCTCTCACCGATCCACATAAGTACCGCGGATCCGGCGGTGAGGCAGGTTACCATCATGATTACAGTGAAGGCGTTGAAGCTGTCCAGATAACCCTGACGGCCGAAGCCGATTGCCAGAGCCAGTGACTCGAGTACCGAAAGACCGATGGTCAGGTACCTGGTAATGGATGAGATCTTCTTACGACCCTCCTCGCCTTCCTTATGAAGCTCTTCGAGCTTGGGGATGGCGATTGTCAGTAGCTGCATAATGATGGATGCCGTAATGTACGGCGTAATGTTCAATGCCAAAATGGACATGTCCTCGAAGGAACCGCCCGTAATGGAATCAAAAAAGTTGAACGCATCTCCGGTCTGTGAGGACATCCATTCGCTGTAAAGCGAATGGTTAAGTCCCGGTAAAGGAAGCTGAGCTCCAATACGTACCACAATGAGCATCAGAAAAGTGAAGAAAAGGCGTTTCCTTATCTCTTCAATCTTGAATGCGTTACGAACTGTCTGTAACATCAGATCACCTCGGCTTTTCCGCCTGCTGCTTCGATTTTCTTCGCGGCACTTTCACTAAATGCATTAGCCTGTACTGTAAGTTTCTTGGAAATAGAACCGTTGCCAAGAATCTTAACACCATCTCCAAGACGGCTTACAGCGCCGCTCTCAAGGAGATCGGTAACAGTTACAGTAGCACCATCGTCAAATCTTTCAAGCTCGGATACATTGATGCTAACAATATCCTTGGTGTTGATGTTCTTGAAGCCCCTCTTGGGGATTCTTCTGTAGAGAGGCATCTGGCCTCCCTCAAAACCCGGTCTGGAGTTACCGCCGGAGCGAGCTTTCTGACCCTTGTGGCCCTTGCCCGCGGTCTTTCCGTTTCCTGAACCGTGTCCACGGCCCCTGCGGAAATTCTTTGCATGAACGGAGCCCTCAGCAGGCTGAACCGTTGTTAAATCCAATCCCATGATCGTACCTCCTGACCCTAGATTTCTTCAACTTCGACCATATGCCTTACCTTCTGAAGCATACCACGTACGGCTTCGTTGTCCGGCATCTCTACAGTCTTGTTTATCTTATTAAGCCCGAGGGCCTGTGCTGTCGCCCTATTCTTCGGTGTCTGACCGATCAGGGACTTCTTCAGCGTTATCTTTAAGTTAGACATTTTTATTCCTCCTCAGAATTATCCCAGGATCTCCTGAACACTCTTGCCTCTGGCAGCTGCTATATCCTCGGGAGACCTAAGCTGACGAAGTGCTTCCATGGTAGCAAGTACTACGTTCTGCTTGTTGTTGGATCCCAAAGACTTGGTACGGATGTTGCGGATACCGGCCATCTCGCATACGCTACGAGCGGGGCCTCCGGCAATAACACCGGTACCTTCGGGAGCACGCTTCAGGAGCACCTGAGCTCCGGTGTGCTTTCCGATAATGTCATGTGTAATACTTCCGTTGGCATCAAGCTTAACTTCTACAAGGTTCTTGGTGGCGTCTTCCTTACCCTTGCGGATAGCCTCGGGAATCTCGGCAGCCTTGCCAAGACCAACGCCTACGTGACCGTTTCCGTCGCCTACTACTACGAGAGCGGTGAAGCGCATGTTACGACCACCCTTAACAACCTTTACAACTCGCTTGATGGCAACTACCCTGTCCTCAAGTTCTCCGAGAGTCGCCGGATCAATGATTATTCTCTTCATTTACGCTATTCCTCCTAAATCAGAACTTCAGACCGGCTTCTCTGGCTGCATCGGCCAGTGCCTTTACTCTTCCGTGATACAGGAATCCTCCACGATCGTAAACAACCGTATCAATTCCCTTATCGAGTGCTCTTTCAGCAATCGTCTTACCTACGTAAGAAGCTGCCTCAATATCGCTTGTCTTCTCAAGAGCCGCCTTAGCATCCTTCTCAACGGTAGAAGCGGAGCAAAGAGTGGTTCCGTTGGAATCATCTATAATCTGCGCATACATATGCTGATTAGATCTGAACACCGAAAGCCTGGGCTTCTGGGAAGTTCCGGAGATATGGAAGCGCATTCTGTTATGCTTTTTAACGCGGACAGCTGTCCTTGATTTCTTTTTAATCATCGCTTTTCCATCCTTTCCTTTTACTTACCGGCCTTGCCGACTTTACGTCTGATTCTCTCATCAACATACTTGATTCCCTTGCCCTTATAAGGCTCAGGTCTCTTCTTGTCGCGGATGTTGGCAGCGTACTGTCCAACCTTTTCCTTGTCAATACCTGTGATGATGATCTTGTTGCCGTCTACCTTAGACTCAACGCCCTCGGGATCTTCGATCTCAACGGGGTGAGAGAATCCAAGGTTAAGAGTAAGCTTATTGCCGGACTTGGCGGCACGGAAACCTACTCCGTTTACCTCAAGCTCCTTGGTATAACCCTCGGTAACACCGATTATCATGTTGTTGATAAGTGTTCTGGTCAGACCGTGAAGCGCTTTCATCTTCTTAAGGTCGTTAGGTCTCTCAACGATGACCTGCTCACCTTCCTGCTTAATCTGCATCTGCTCGGGAAGGGTTCTCTCGAGAGTACCCTTGGGTCCCTTGACCGTCACATGATTATTTTCTGCGATTGTCACCGTTACACCGGCGGGAACCGCGATTGGCATTCTTCCTATACGTGACATGCCCGTACCTCCTTTATTATTCTGCTGTTACTACCAAACAAAGGCAAGTACCTCACCGCCGACCTGAAGCTCTCTGGCCTTCTTATCGGTGATGATGCCCTGATTGGTGGAAATGATGGCAATTCCGAGTCCGCCCAAAACCTTGGGGAGATCATCCTTGCCTGCGTAAACCCTAAGTCCGGGCTTGGAGATTCTCTTAAGACCGGTAATGATCTTCTCGTTCTTGTCTGCGCCGTACTTCATGGTGATGCGAATGTTCTTGAAAGCACCGTTATCAACCATGTCATATGCGCTAATATAACCTTCGTCAAGCAGTATTCCCGCTATCGCAACCTTCATCTTGGAGGCAGGGATTTCCACGGTGTCATGCTTAGCGATATTTGCATTGCGGATTCTTGTAAGCATATCCGCGATAGGATCACTCATGTTCATGATACTTTTCCTCCTTCTCTTACCAGCTTGCCTTCTTTACTCCGGGGATCTGACCCTTGTAGGCCAGCTCTCTGAAGCAGACACGACAAATGCCGTATTTCCTAAGGTATGCGTGGGGACGACCGCAGATTCTGCAACGGTTGTACTCCCTGACAGCGAACTTCTGCTTACGCTGCTGCTTTATCTTCATGGATGTCTTTGCCATTATATATCCTCCTTATTTACGGAACGGCATATTAAACAATGTCAATAACTCACGTGCTTCCTCATCGGTGTTGGCGGTCGTAACGATGGTTACGTCCATGCCGCGTACCTTGTCTACCTTATCGAACTCGATCTCGGGGAAGATGAGCTGCTCCT
>JAILAS010000143.1 GCA_024681495.1 Eubacterium sp.
AGTCACAGGTGAACTCGACCGTCGCGAAAGACGTGGTGGATCCGGGTGCCGATGAGCGGCTGGTCGCCGTGATAGCGGCTGCGATATCCGCGTATACGGGTACTTCCACAGACAGCTTTGTGATACGTTCCGTAAGAAAAAGAAGATAAGTTAAATCAGGGAAAAACATAACGGTAGATGCCGGGGAGGTAGAAATGGCAATTAAATCATACACAGTAACAGTTAACGGAACGTCTTACGACGTGACCGTGGAGGAGAAGAATGGGGGAGCGGCTGCGCCTGTTTCGGCGGCACCCGCAGCGGCGCCCGCGCCCGTTAAGGCTGTGGCTCCGGCCGGTGCAGGCAGCATTAAGATAACGGCGGGAGCGGCCGGCAAGCTCTTCAAGGTGGTCAGCTCCGTCGGAGCACACGTCGAGGCCGGGGAGACCATCGTCATCCTCGAGGTAATGAAGATGGAGACTCCCGTGGTGGCGCCTAAGGCCGGAGTCATCGCGTCCATTGACGCGGCTGAGGGAGCAGGCGTGGAGGCGGGAGACCTTCTCGCGACCATGAACGAAGCCTAGGAGGAACCGTATGAGTTATATCCTTGAGACAGCGGGGAACCTTCTTCATCAGACTGCGTTCTTCAACCTGACCGTCGGAAATTATGTCATGATTATCGTGGCATGCGGCTTTTTGTACCTGGCCATTGCCAAGGGCTTCGAGCCGCTGCTTTTGGTGCCTATTGCATTCGGAATGCTTTTGGTAAACATCTATCCGGATATAATTGCACCGCCTGAGGAGACCGCCAACGGGGTGGGAGGACTCCTCTACTACTTCTACACCCTGGACGAGTGGTCCATCCTCCCGTCACTTATATTTTTGGGAGTGGGAGCGATGACCGACTTCTCGCCGCTTATCGCCAACCCGATATGCTTCCTGATGGGAGCGGCGGCCCAGTTCGGAATTTATGGCGCATATCTTATGGCCATCGCACTCGGGTTCAATAACGAGTCAGCAGCAGCCATCGCCATAATAGGAGGCGCCGACGGACCTACGTCGATATTCCTGGCCTCGAAGCTCGGGCAGACAGCCCTGATGGGCCCGATTGCTGTGGCGGCGTATTCCTACATGTCGCTCGTGCCAATCATCCAGCCGCCCATAATGAAGGCGCTCACGACAGAGGAGGAGAGGAAGATTCGTATGGAGAATCTCCGCCCGGTGAGCAAGCTCGAGAGGATTCTCTTCCCGATAGTGGTTACCATCATCGTCTGCCTGATTCTTCCCACCACGGCGCCGCTAGTCGGAATGCTGATGCTCGGAAACCTCTTCAGGGAGTGCGGAGTGGTTCGCCAGCTCACGGAAACGGCGTCGAATGCGCTTATGTATATCGTGGTTATACTTTTGGGAACGTCGGTTGGGGCATCCACGTCGGCTGAGGCGTTTTTAAATCTGGCGACCATCAAGATCGTGGTACTGGGCCTCATAGCATTCTCGGTGGCTACGGCCGCGGGAACTATATTCGGAAAGATATTGTGTAAGATTACGCACGGAAAGATAAATCCCCTCATCGGTTCCGCGGGAGTCTCCGCAGTCCCGATGAGCGCGCGTGTCTCGCAGAAGGTGGGAGCGGAGGCTGACCCGACGAACTTCCTGCTTATGCATGCGATGGGCCCGAATGTTGCGGGCGTAATAGGAACGGCCGTCGCCGCCGGAGTGTTTATGGCCATATTCGGCGTATAAGCTCCGTGACATAGGCCCGAAGATGTGAATAAGCGAAGCTTATTCATAATCGAGGGCTATGTCACGGGCAACGGGGATGAGCAAGTAGAGCGATAGCTCGGATTGCGAATTCCCGTAGGATTTCGAGAGTGCGAAGCACGGAGAAATCCGTAGCTTATACGCATAGTAAAGGGCTCCCCCCACACAGAAAGGAAAATTAATGAGTAGTGCAGTGAAAATAATGGATACCACCCTGAGGGACGCACACCAGTCCCTCATCGCCACCCGAATGAAGACCGAGGAGATGCTCCCCATCGTCCCGGCCATGGACGAGGTGGGCTTCCACGCGATAGAGTGCTGGGGAGGAGCCACCTTCGACGCCTGCCTGAGGTTCCTGAAGGAGGATCCGTGGGACAGGCTCCGAAAGCTCAGGGACGGATTTAAGAAGACCAAGCTCCAGATGCTCTTCCGCGGACAGAATATCCTGGGCTATAAGCCCTATCCGGACGACGTAGTGGAGTACTTCGTGCAGAAGTCCATCGCCAATGGCATAGACATCATAAGGATATTCGACTGCCTTAACGATGTGAGAAATCTCGAGACGGCTATAAGGGCCACGGGTAAGGAGGGCGGCCACGCGCAGGTGGCGCTTTCCTACACGCTTGGAGACGCATACACCCTCGATTACTGGATGGATACGGCCAGGAGGGTGGAGGAAATCGGCGCAGACTCCCTTTGTATAAAGGATATGGCTGGACTCCTCCTTCCCCAGAAGGCATACGAGCTTATTAGCGCGCTTAAGAGTGCTACTTCGCTTCCCATAGAACTCCACACCCACTACACCTCGGGTGTGGCTTCGATGACCTACATGAAGGCGGTGGAGGCCGGGTGCGACATAATCGATACGGCCATGAGCCCGTTCGCTCTGGGCACGAGCCAGCCGGCCACCGAGGTGATGGTCGAGGCGTTCAAGGGGACGCTGTACGACTCCGGCCTGGACCAGAAGAAACTCTCGGAGATCGCGGCCTACTTCAGGCCCATGAGGGAGAAGTGCCTCGAGTCGGGACTCATGAATCCCAAGGTTTTGGGCGTGAACATAAACACCCTCATGTATCAGGTGCCCGGTGGAATGCTCTCGAACCTCATTTCCCAGCTCAAGGAGCAGGGCAAGGAGGATAAGTTCGAGGAGGTTTTGGATGAAGTGCCCAGGGTAAGGAAGGATTTGGGCGAGCCGCCGCTCGTTACGCCTTCTTCACAGATCGTCGGCACCCAGGCGGTGTTCAATGTCCTCATGGGCGAGCGCTATAAGGTGGCCACCAATGAGACCAAGGACATACTCCTCGGCAAATACGGAAAGACGGTCAAGCCCTTCAATCCCGAGATTGTCGACCTGGTGCTCGGCGAGGATAAGAAGAACGCCATCACCTGCCGCCCGGCCGACCTTCTGGAGCCGGGGCTCGAGAGGTTTGAGGAGGAGATGAAGGAGTGGAAGCAGCAGGACGAGGACGTCCTCTCATACGCATTGTTCCCCCAGGTGGCTCTGGATTTCTTCAAATACAGGAAGGCCCAGCAGACGGGCGTGGATGTGAATATGATCGACAAAGAAAACGGCGCTTATCCATTGTAGGGGGCGTACGGTATGCATAAAAAAGGAGCGGTTGCCGGTTGGCATCCGCTCCTCTTATTTTGCGATTAATGCGATTGTTTGAAAGGCTTTCTTCCTTAGTCTGAGGCGTTCGCCTACAGCGCCTTAACCTTCTCGAGCGCCTTCTCGAGTCCGCCCACTTCGAGGGTCTCGAAGACGCCGTCATCGGCAGCCTTGGCATAGTCCGGATTCATCGGGAGCTTTGCGAGCACCTCGATGTCGAGTTCCTTAGCGGTGGCGTCGATGTTGCTCTCGCCGAAGACGCTGATCTTCTCTCCGCAGTGGGGACACTCGAAGTAGCTGTAGTTTTCTACTACGCCCAGCACGGGGATGTTCATCATGGTAGCCATGTTGAAGCACTTCTTGACGATGAGCTCCACGAGATCCTGGGGGCTGGTAACGATAACGATGCCGTCCAGGGGAAGAGACTGGAACACCGTAAGGGGCACGTCGCCCGTTCCGGGAGGCATGTCCACGAAGAGGTAGTCGAGCTCGCCCCAGCATACCTCGCTCCAGAACTGCTTTACAGTGCCGGCCAGTATGGGTCCTCTCCATACTACGGGAGACTCCTCGTCGTTAACGAGCAGGTTTATGGACATGATCTTGGTGCCGTCCTTGGCGGGAATGGGAAGAATCCCGTTCTCCGTGCCGACGGCGGGGCCGTGTACATCGTACATCTTGGGGATGGAAGGTCCGGTGATATCCGAGTCGAGGATGCCGACCTTGTATCCCGCCCTGGTCATGGCCGAGGCGAGGGATGCGGTGACGAAGGACTTACCTACGCCGCCCTTTCCGCTGGCCACGCCGATTACTTTCTTTATGGATGAAGCTGCATTGAGCGGCTCCAGAAAACTTTCAGGTCCTTTGGGGGTCTGGGAGCAGTTGCCCTCGGACTCGCAGCCTGAACATGATGTCTTGTTGCATGAACAATCTTCTGCCATGGTGATACCTCCTACTGTAAAAATGACGATACGTTCTAAATATTAACACATCATTTTTAAAACAACAAGGGAAACAGCTACTCGCCCGGATGTACAAACTTGCCAAATTGTGTGTCATTCCGTATTGTGTCTTTCTTTATAGTATACTAAGTGTCCATGGTCACCTCGGTGATCTTGTGATATAATAGCTGATAATTATGTAAACTAACGGGGAGTTCCCGGGGAGAATATTCACTCATGATTAAAGAAAGTGTCAAGAAACCTTACCTGATTTTGGTGTTCGTCATTGTCATTATGATGCTGGCCGGCGTCAGCCTTACCAGGATGACCACGGATTTACTGCCGTCCATCGATACTCCGTATCTCATTGTTATAACCACATATCCCGGCGCCAGTCCGGAGAAGGTGGAGCTCGAGGTCACCGAGCCGGTGGAGTCTGTGCTCTCCACGGTCAGCAACGTGGAGACCTACACATCGCAGAGCGCCGAGAACTACGGACTCACCATGCTGCAGTTCACCGACGGCACTGACATGGATGCCGCGCTGGTAAACGTCTACACGTCGATAGAGACCATTAAGGACTCTCTGCCGGATTCGGCCGGAGAGCCGCAGGTCATGGAGATAAGCATGGATATGCTCGCCACCATGTACCTTTGCGTCTCGAACGAGGGCATGGACGTATACGAGCTCTCCGACTACGTGGACGAGGAGCTGAAGCCCTACATTCAGCGAGTGGAGGGCGTGGCGAGCGTTTCCACTATCGGACTGGTGGAGGACATGTTCGAGGTGCGTCTCGACGCAGAAAAGATAGAGGGCCTTAATGACAAGCTCGCCGCCTCCGTTTCGGACGAGCTGGCAGAGGCGAAGGAGGCGCTGGACGATGCCCAAAGCGAGATAGATTCCGGCAGCAGCAAGCTCGACGACGCTGCCGACGAGCTCGATGAGCAGGAGACGAAGACATCCAAGGAGCTCGCCAAGTACACTAAGCAGCTCAACAAGGCTCTGGCGACACAATCCGCCTACGAGGCCACATTGACGTCCTTAAAGGCGTCGAAGGCCGCACTCGAGGCCGAGAAGAAGGCGTACGAAGATGCG
>JAILAS010000154.1 GCA_024681495.1 Eubacterium sp.
TAGATCTGTGGGAAAGTGGACTCGTAAAGAGACCCCAGGAACGAAACGTCGTATTCTTCGCTCCCCGCCGGGACCTTCACCTTCTCCCACATCTCGCAGTCCGTCGCCAACGGCATGTGGAAGATGCGGGTGATTCCCATATCCGCATATTTCCTGCACTCGAGCCTGTCGAACATGAAGATGAAGTTCGTGTCGTACTCCATGTCCTGCTCGGTGGGCAGATTCATCGGGCAGTCGTAGCACCAGGCCGCATACGGTATGGACGCATTGTGAGCCGCCCTGGCGACCAGCGGCCAGAAGTTTATGCTCATCACCAGGTCGTATCCCGCCTTCACGTCCTCCTCTATCATAGAGAGGAGCCGTGTGTCGTTGTAATTGTCCTCGGGTGTGTAGTACTGCTTTTCGACCACGGTATGCCCCATAGACGTAAGAGCACGAACCGCGCTCTTTTGAGTGTAATTGACGAAAATCTTACAGAATAATATCCTCACTTTTTCCCCCAAAAGCCACCTCTTCATGCACGTACTACCTAAAAGGTGTCGCCGATGTACACTGTCCCGATTATTCGGGATAAGCAGGTGACTTCTCATAGCATTTTCACCATGTATTATTGTATAATGAATCGGGTAAAACAACAAGTAAACCGAAAGGACAGATTATGTGGGATCAGCACACACATTGCGAATTTTCAGGTGACAGTACGGCGCCCGCCCGGGACATGGTACAGGCCGCCATTGACGCGGGGCTCGAGGGCATCTGCTTCACGGATCACCACGACATAGACTATCCGAGCACGCCCGACGAGGACGAGTTCGACATAAACTACGACGAGTACTTCCCGGCCCTTAAGGCCGTAAAGGAGGAATTCGCCGACAGGATTTCCGTGCACATTGGCGTGGAGCTCGGGCTTCAGCCGCATGTGGGCGAAAAGAACGCCCAATTCATGCAGGGGAAAAGCTTCGATTTTTGCATCGGTTCCGTTCACGTCATACGCGGAAAAGATCCCTACTATGGGGGATTCTTCGACAAGCTCGGCGAGAAGGAGGCCTTTCGCGCGTACTTCGAAGATACCATAGAGGGCATTCGCGCCTTCGACGGCTTCGACGTGCTCGGCCACATTGGCTACCTGGTCCGCTACGCGCCCAATAAGAGGCTGAACTACCACCCGTCCGACTACTGGGATTTGATTGACATAATATTGAAAACCCTCATTGAGAAGGGAAAGGGCATAGAATGCAACACCTCCGGATACAGGGGCGGGCTCGACTGCACCATCCCCGGCGAGGAGGTCCTTAAGAGATATAAAGACTTAGGTGGAGAAATCATCACCATCGGCTCGGATGCACACCGTCCCGAGGACGTGGCGATGCGCTTCGACGTGGTCAAGCCCCTGCTTACCCGGTGTGGCTTCACTCATTACGCCGTATTCACGGCCCGCAAGCCGGAATTCTTCCCGCTTTAGGTCATCCGACTCCGGGTAGCCCCGAACGAATGCCCGGGCCATATTGTTATGTTTACTCTCCCCTAAAACCCGAACGAACGCCCGGGCCATATTGTTATGTTTAATCCCCCTAAAACCCGAACGCGCGCTTCTCGTCGCCGTGAATGTTTTCGAAGAGGTCCACGGACGCCTGCACCCTGGCGGTGTGCTCCGGCGCATCGCGCGTGGTGAGCGAGTGGTGCGTCTCCATGTAGTCGTAGAGCGGCTCCTCGATGAACGCCGCGTCATAAAGCCGGGAAAGGCGAAGCGCCAGATCCCAGTCCTCGAAGACCACCAGACCCTCGTGGAATCGGCCGACCTTATCGAGCGCGCTCCTGTGAACCATGAGCGTAGGCCCGCCCACGAAGTTTCTGCGCAGAAGCTCGGGGTAGATGTACCCGCTCTTACGGCACATGGGGATGTCCTCGCGGGGAACCAGATTGGTCTCCAGTCCGTCCTTGCGGTGATATACCATGGAACAATAGCAAAAGCCGGTGCCCTCCGGCGCGTTCTCGAGCGCGCGCACCTGCTTCTCGATCTTATCGGGATGCAGGATGTCGTCGTCATCCGCGAACGATATCAGGTCGTAGCGCGCCTCAGCGAGGCCGCGATTTTTATTTATGGAAGTACCCCCGTTTACCTCCGAGCGGATGTAGCGAATCCTCGGGTCGTCGAAGCCCGCCACCACGTCGGCTGTCTTATCGGGGGATGCGTCGTCGGTAACAATGAGCTCCCAGTTCTCATACGTCTGGTTCAGCACGCTCTCGATAGACTTGGCGATGATCGACTCCCGGTTATATGTAGGCATGACGATGCTGACCGGATCGCCGTAATTCACGGGCGGTATGGTCAGGGGCTTTATGGGAGAATCCCCCTCCTTCACCACGCGAAAGAACTCATAGACCTCGTCCCAGTCCTTAAACTTCCTGGCAGCGATAGAATAGACATAGAGAGCCTTACGGCCTTCCTCATAGATGGAGTCGTTGTCAATCCAGTAGGGAAAGACGCCCGTCACAGTGGTGCGAATCTTACGCGCCACGCGCTTTACCTCCAGCTGATCCATGCCCGAGATATCGGCCTGAGCCATCTGACGGATACTGTCTCCCAGGAAGCGTTCCAGAAACTCCTTCTCCAGCTTCCTCTCGTCCACCTGCCCGGCGGCGAGTTTGTTCGAAAGATCGGTAATGTCGTCATCGAGTTTTTTCAAAATTAAGTCTATCATTTTTTCATTTTATCAACCGCCCTTTTGCCCGTCAATACCGTCAATACCGTCAATACCCTCACTTCACTTGATAAAGCCCCCTCTTCCCTCGATAAAGCCCCCCTTCACTTGATAAAGCCCCCGAAATGTTGTAAGGTTACTAATGAACGTTAAAGCACCATCAAGGAGGTTTTTATGTCAAAGACAGCATCATATACACTTAAGAACGGATCGGTCCTGGTGACCGTCTGCGGACACTCCGGCGAGGAGGACTTCTACGCCATGTACGACGTCATCAAGGAAGTCATCGAGCCCGAGCGCATCAAGTACGGCGTGGATTCCATGTGCGTGGACGGTTCCTTCATCAAGGACGGCATCACGGTTCGCATGAGCTCCGAGAGCGCATACGACGACATGTGCTTCCTCTACGATCCCTCGAAGATGACAGAGGAGCAGGTGAACACCACGCTCAAGTGGATCGACCTTATCGTTGATACATTCACGGCGAAGGCGTAATTCGCATACGGCGCGGACGGTGTTGCGCACAATCACACCGGCGTCCCGTCTTTACACACACAAAATGAGCTGCACCCAATCGGGTACAGCTCATTTTTATGTTAACTTCTATCCGTCGGCCGGAGTTCTCGATCTCGGGCCTGACACATTATTTCATTGTTCGGACTCTAGCCTTTTATCCACTATTCGGACTATAGCTTATTCTCCGTCATTCGGACTCCGACGACGAACCCGCGTTAAACAGGGGCTCGAGCACATCCTGATATTCCTCCAGAACGCTCAGCACGTAGGTATCCCAGTGCCGCGCATCCGTGGTCTCGTCTCCGAATACGTAGTCCTCCTGACCGTAGTCGATAACGTCGAACGCGGGCATCGACTTGGATGCGCCTGCCGTACGATATGCGGCAATGTCGGCCAGCGAGAAGGATACGCTGGAGATGTCGCTGTAGTCTACCCAGTCGGAGATGTCCGTGCCGGTAGCCTCGGTCTCAGTGCCGTTCTCGGTCTGAGCGGTAGCCTCCTGCTTGGTCACCTCAACTGCGCCGTCCACATACTGTCCGTACATCTCGTCTACATAGAGAGCGAGTGACTCGCCGAGGATCTCGGAGGGAACGTGTCCGCCGTCCCACTGCCAGTCCAGATCGATGTCGATGCCGGAGTTGGCGGCCTGAATCATGATGTTCAGGGAGGAGAACATGGACATATCGCCCTCGGAAGCGCCCATCATGATTCGCATCCAGGTGGGGTTATCCGTGTCTTCGTCGCCAATGTAGTTCAGAGGATTGTACAGGTCAACAATGTTGTTGCCGTAGTCGTCTCCGGACTGAACGGAAGCGATGTCCTCCTGATATGCCTCGAGCATCTCCTCATAGGTGGAGTAGTTCGAGGAATCAGTGCTGCTGCCTGCTGCCTGGGTGGTTCCCTCGTCGGGAGTTCCTACATCCATGGTGTCGCCTGCAGAAGCGTCGGATACTGTGCTGTTCTCGGTGCTCGAGCTGCTGTCAGAGCTGTCGGACGAATCTCCGCCGGGAGCTCCGCCGCCCATATCACCGCCGGGGCCGCCGGATCCTCCGGGACCGCCGCTCATGCCGCCGGCATCGCCTGATGCCATGCCGCCCATGTCACCGCCGGGGCCGCCGCCCATGCCGCCTTCGCCGCCTGAGCTGGACTGTGCGTAACGGCCCTCGATGAAGGCCTCTGCCTTGTCCTCGGAGGTCATGGCTGCCACTTCCTCGTCGGAGAGCGCATTGCCGTCCTCGTCGAACCAGGTCCATCCCTCAGCATAGTCGAGGTTGTCCAGGTACCACTGGAGGTTGGACTCGAACTCGGCCAGGTAGAGGTCGAGGTAGGTTCCGCCGTATCCGTTGGTATCTGCGTACTTCTCCTCATCGTACTCGATGGAGAGCTCGATGGTGTCCTCCGTATCACCGTCGCCGTTGATGTCGAGCTCGAAGTCGGCCTCGTTGACGGTGAGGTTCTGCTCGTTGATGTACTCCATGTACTCCTGAGACAGGTAGGAAGCCAGCTGCTTCTGGAAGTCCGAACCGAACTCATAGGTGGTATCCATGTA
>JAILAS010000155.1 GCA_024681495.1 Eubacterium sp.
TGTACCGTATTCCTCGGTGGATGCGACATGAGATGTCCGTTTTGCCATAACTGGGAGTTGCTCGACGCGGGCGCGCCCGAGATTATGGACGATAATGGGCTTATGGAGTTCCTGGAAAAGAGACAGGGGCTTTTGGACGGCGTGGTATTTACGGGCGGCGAGCCTCTGCTTCGAAAGGACCTTCTGCCCGTGATCGAGAGGGTGCGTGCCATGGGCTTTAAGATAAAGCTCGACACGAACGGCGGACATCCCGAGAGGCTGCGCGAGTGTGTGGAGTCCGGCCTTATAGATTACGTGGCCATGGATATAAAGAACAGCCCGGACAGGTACGCCGTCACGGTGGGCCTGCCTGCGGTTGACATAAAACGGATAAGCGAGAGTGTGGAATTCCTCATCGGCGGGAGCGTTGACTACGAGTTCCGCACCACGGTGGTAAAGCAGTTCCACGACGAGGAGTCGTTCAGGCAGATTGCCGACTGGATCGAGGGCGCCCGCAGATATTACCTTCAGGGGTTCGTCGACAGGGACACGGTACCATATGTTGGGCTCGAGGCCTGCAGCGATGAACAGATGCATTCTTTCCTGGAAATCGTCTCTCCGAAGGTCGTTCACGCGGAGCTGAGGGGGATTGACTGATAATTAAACGAGGATTTCGTCGCAATATATAGCGCTTTTTCAAAAAAATAACCACAATATATTGACATCCCTCGGTGAGGGATGTTATTTTTATATATATCACAATAGGGAGTATGGGATGGGGATCCCATGAAGAAACAATTTGGAGGATAGGGAAAATGTATCGAGTATTGAAAAGAGATGGTGCTATTGTTGACTTCAACGTGGCCAAGATAAGCGCGGCCATAGAGAAGGCATTCGTGGGATGTGATAAGCAGTATCATCCCAGCGTAATAGACATGCTGGCGCTCAGGGTCACCAGTGACTTTGAGGAGAAGATCAAGGACGACGTAATCTACGTCGAGGACATCCAGGACAGCGCGGAGAAGATTCTCTCCGAGGCCGGATACGCGGATGTGGCCAAGGCGTATATCTTATATAGAAAGCAGCGTGAGAAGGTTCGTAACGTAAGGACCACCATGCTCAACTACAGGGACATCGTTGACAACTATCTTCAGATCAACGACTGGCGCGTTAAGGAGAACTCCACCGTTACATACAGTGTCGGCGGGCTCATCCTTTCGAACTCGGGAGCCATCACTGCAAATTACTGGCTCAGCGAGATTTACGACAATGAAATCGCCGAGGCGCACAGGAGCGCGGCCATCCACATTCACGACCTGAGCATGCTCACCGGTTATTGCGCAGGCTGGTCGCTGAAGCAGCTCATCCAGGAGGGACTCGGCGGAGTCACCGGAAAAATCACCTCCGCACCCGCGGGACATCTTTCCACGCTCTGCAACCAGATGGTTAACTTCCTGGGAATCATGCAGAATGAGTGGGCAGGTGCTCAGGCATTCTCGTCCTTTGATACGTATCTGGCCCCCTTCGTTAAGGTGGATAATCTCTCCCAGAAGGAGATAAAGCAGTGCATCCAGTCCTTCATCTTCGGCGTAAACACGCCCTCCAGATGGGGAACTCAGTCGCCCTTCACGAACATCACACTCGATTGGACCGTTCCTGCGGACATGAAGGATGAGCAGTGCTGGGTTGGCGGCGAGCAGCTCGACTTCACATACGGCGAGTGCCAGACCGAGATGGATATGATCAACAAGGCGTTCATCGAGATCATGATCGAGGGTGACGCCAACGGACGCGGATTCCAGTATCCCATCCCCACATATTCCATCACCAGGGACTTCAATTGGGACGAGACCGAGAATAACAAGCTCCTCTTCGAGATGACAGCGAAGTACGGAACGCCCTACTTCTCGAACTACATCAACTCCGACATGGAGCCCAGCGACGTGCGAAGCATGTGCTGCCGCCTGAGACTCGACCTTCGCGAGCTTCGCAAGAAGTCCGGCGGTTATTTCGGAAGCGGCGAGTCCACAGGATCGGTCGGCGTGGTTACGATAAACCTGCCCCGCATCGCGTACCTGGCCGAAAACGAGGCCGACTTCTACAAGAGACTCGACAGGCTCATGGATCTGGCCGCCAGGTCGCTTAACACCAAGAGGACCGTAATCACCAAGCTTCTCGATTCCGGACTCTATCCCTACACGAAGAGGTATCTGGGAACGTTCAACAACCACTTCTCGACCATCGGACTCATCGGAATGAACGAGGTGGGACTGAACGCGAACTGGCTTCGCAAGGACCTTACGCACAAGGAGACCCAGGACTTCGCAGCCGAGGTTCTCAACCACATGAGAAACAAGCTCTCCGACTACCAGGAGCAGTACGGCGACCTCTACAACCTCGAGGCCACACCCGCGGAGTCTACCACATACAGATTCGCCAAGCACGACAAGGAGCAGTACCCCGACATCATCACCGCGAACGAGAACGGAACGGCTTACTACACGAACTCCTCTCACCTGCCGGTGGGCTACACTGAGGATATCTTCTCGGCCCTCGATGTTCAGGACAATCTCCAGACCCTCTACACCTCCGGAACCGTATTCCATGCGTTCCTGGGCGAGAAGCTTCCCGATTGGAAGTCCGCAGCAAACCTGGTGAAGAAGATCGCCGAGAACTATAAGCTCCCCTACTACACCATGTCGCCCACGTATTCGGTCTGCAAGAACCACGGATACATCACCGGCGAGGTGTACGAGTGTCCGCACTGCCATGAGAAGACCGAGGTATACAGCCGCATTACCGGCTACTATCGTCCCATCCAGAACTGGAACGACGGAAAGGCCCAGGAGTATAAGGACCGCAAGGAGTATAAGCTGATTTCCAGCAAGCTCACACACAGCGGCCCCGTGGAGCGTCCGGCATATACCGGCGAGGCGCCCGCAGCGGCTCCCTCAGTTGAGCAGGCAGGCGCGAAGGCATCCGGACTTCCCGTAATGTACGTGAAGGATCACTGCCCCAAGTGCAAGGGTGCGGAGCAGAAGTTCAAGCTCTCCAAGATTGACTGTGAGATCGTGAACTGCACCGAGAACATGGACATCGCGAGGGAGCTGAATATCCTGCAGACGCCCACCATCATCGATCCCGACGGAACGAGGTATGAGGGCGCCAATGCGGCCGCCGAGTGGATCGCGGCTCACGGCTCGAAGACGCGCACGGCGTAGGGGTGAAAAGATATGTACGATATCATAGTAGTTGGCGGTGGACCTGCGGGTCTCACCGCCGCTATATACGGAAGAAGAAATTCTAAATCGGTTCTGGTGATAGAGAAGACGGTCTTCGGCGGCCAGATTGTTAACTCGCCGAAGGTGGAGAACATCCCCGGATTCGATACCATAAGCGGAGACGAGTTCGGCGATAAGATGCTCGAGCAGGCCATGGGCCAGGGCGCAGAGGCCGTGCTCGAAGAGGTGACGGGCGTGGATGCGCGCGACGGCGCTTTCGTCGTTTCTACAGCCGAGGGGTCAGCCTACGAGGGCAGGACCGTCATCCTCGCGACCGGAACCACGCACAGGACGCTGGGTCTGCCCGGTGAGGAGGAACTGATCGGCAGCGGCATCAGCTTCTGCGCCGTCTGCGACGGGGACTTCTACCGCGACCGGACCGTGGTCATGGTGGGCGGAGGCAACTCGGCGTTCGTCGAGTCTGCGCTGCTTACGGGCGTGGTTAAAAAGCTCGTCATCCTCCAGGACCTCCCCGAGTTCACGGCTGACCGAAAGCTCCTGGACGAGGTCCTCTCGGCTGACAATGTGGAGCCCCACACGGGCACCAAAGTCCTCGGGTACGAGGTGGCCGACGGTGCGATAACCGGTGTCACCTACGAGGAGAACGGTGAGAAAAAGACCGCCGAATGCGACGGAGTCTTCCTGGCGGTGGGCCTGGTTCCCGAAAATGACGCGTTCCGCGGGCTGGCCGATATTGACGGCGCGGGATACTTCGTGGGCGAGGATGTCTGCCGCACGAAGACGCCCGGGATTTTCGTGGCGGGAGACTGCTGCGCGAAGACCCTGAGGCAGGTTACGACGGCCTGCTCGGACGGCGCGTACGCCGCCATCGCGGCCTGCAACTACCTGGCCGGCAGGTAGAGCACACCGGCGCCCTATGACATATGTGGCAGACCCGGAGTTATTCATGGCATTGAGCCCGTAGCGGTTCAAAAATATATTTAAAAGAGGCCTTATGAGGTGCATCTCCAAATATTAAACTTTTCGTCTGACATTTGAGGGTGCATCTCATAGGGCCTCTATTTTGTGATTTATAGACGTGTTTGAAGGCGGTTGACTTAGAATGAGAAGAAGACGAGAGCTAGAATTATGTCAACCAGCACCATGAGCCAGGGGTTGATGTTAAACTTCTTTTTAGTGAAGAAGTTTGCGGCGGCCAGAATTGCCAAAAAGAGCAGTATGAGCCACCTGGACCTGCCGGTCGTGGAATCCAGCGACATCCCGGAGTTCACCAGGGCGAGCATGACCTTAACGAGGAGTCCGCAGACGATGGGACGAATCCAGCGGCCGATGAAGTCTATGGCCGGAAGTTTGGAGATGCCCGCGTACAGGTAGTATATCAGGTAGAAGGCGGCGCACGATGCACCGACCGAGCATGCGTATGATGAGATTCCCGTCAGAATACCGACGCCGACCATTCCGGTGGCCTCGTAACCCATGTAGTATCCAACGCCGTAGAGAGTCTTGCACAGGATGGAGCCGGGAAGCACATTGACGACGGTTATGATCTGGCTGTAGAAGGTATCGCTCGAAACGTATCCCGTGTCGACGAACATTCCGTCGGCGATGGTCAGATAAGCGTCTCCGCCGCCGAACGACATGAAGGTGGACAGAAGATCCCTGAGCAGGAAAGGAACGGCCTGATCCAGAATCATCAGCGCGGGAACCGACAATATCACAACAAAAATCAGCCAGAAGATGAGCGTGCGGCCCATCTTCTTTTTGTCGATGTCCATTCGCACGCCGGCGCCCTTAACCGACTGGAAGAGCCCCACCAATGAGAGCACTACCATCAGAATCTCTACCGTCGGGAGAAGGTAGGGGACGTCCGCGAGGATTCCGGCCTTTCCGTTGGCGAGCAGGAAGATCCCCCCGAGAATCCCGGTGGTTATGAAGTGCAGGACATCCCTGTTGCCGTAGAGCCAGAACGCGATGAAGAACACGACCGCCAGCATATTGACGGTGCTCACGCTAAAAAACGAGACCACGTCGAGGCCGAGTGTCGTGTATATGGAGCTGCCGCAGGTGAAGAAGACGACGAGCCCAATCACGATGTAGCTCTTGATGAAGCGCTTCTCGCTGATGGCCTTGTTTTTCACGAATACGTTTCCGATGTAATCGCACAGGAGCGCAATAATGAAGCCCGCCACGCCCACGGCCGCAATATTTATGTAGTTCAGAGAGCTCTCGCTCAGCGAGGAAAGCGCGATGAAAAGAATCGACGCCATGATGACGCCCGGGAGAGAAAAGAGCACCGGGCCCAGAATCATGCCCTTCACGCCGAACGCGTGGTTTCCCACCGCGCTGGCCAGCTCCACTGGGAGCGCGCCGGGCGTGAGGTTTGCAACGAGGACGTCCTTGTCGTATGTCTCCTGGACCTCGTCGAAGTCTTCGTTCTTAACGAAGGCGTCTTCCATCACCGGAACGAGCGCGTTTCCGCCGCCGAATCCGATGAAGCCTACTTTAAATATTTCTGCACAGAATTTACTGAAAAGCATCCGTGGGTTTGCCTCCGTTGGTTACAACCCGCCCGTTTCCGGCGCAGGATAATTTCATTTTGTAATCATACACCATATAAGGTGGTGAAGTAAAGGAAACGATGTGTGGGGGAGCGAGCTCGGGCCTCAGTGGACGGGCTGTGCGAGATGAAGACGGTGTTGGGTTAGGGGTTTGGTTTACATAAAATACGTATAGGAGCGAGCTCGGGCCTCAGTGGACGGGCTGTGTGAGATGAAGACGGTGTTGGGTTAGGAGATTGGTTTACATAAAATCCGGGATGAGGCGGAGCGGTACTCCGCCACGGATTTAGCCTTGCGAATCTGCTTAAGGGCTGTGGCATTCCCGGGAAAGGCCTCCTGCCACAACGCCCAGAATTCCTTCATCCTGTGAAGTACGGGCTTGTCGCCCGATAGCCTCTCAACATACTGCGCGAGCAGGTCGTCGTGAAACGCCCGGAAGCGGTCGGCGTCGGATATGCCGTGGCCGTCCGGTGCTGTGTCGCCGGAACTCATGCGTGAAAGTGATTCCGCGTCGTTGAGTATATCGCTGCGGGTAGACTCCGGAGTTGCTGAAATCTTCCTGTAGTGCAACGCCAGCTCGGGGTTCGTGATTAGCCCCCTGCCGAGCATAATTGCCGTCAGGCCGGGGTGTTCGGCCTCGACGCGCCGAATGTCGTCGACGGACTTGATCTCGCCGTTGAACACGATGGGTGCCTTACTGTGTTCGAGCGCGAAGTCCACGTATTCCGGGCGGATGGGCTCTTTGTAGAAGTCCTTCTGGATGCGCGGGTGCACTGTAATCTCCGAAATCGGGTATTTGTTGAAAATCTCGAGGATCTCGTAGAACTCGTCCGGGTCCTCCTTGCCGAGGCGCGTCTTCACGGAGATTTTGGGCATGGAGGAATCCGGCCCGGGAGCGGAGCCCGTGGCGGGGGTGCCTGCGGCGGGAACGTATGCGCCGGGGATGTTTGTGCCGGGGGTGGCTGAGTCGGGGATGTCTGTGCCGGGGGTGTCTGCATCGGGAACGCCGGACTTCGTGGAGGGCGGGCACATTGACGGCAGGGCCGCAAATATGTCGTATAGAATCCTGTCGAGGAGGTCGGGGAAAAAGAGCAGGCCGCTGCCCTTCTTCTTGGGCACAACGGTCCCGCTCGGGCAGCCCAGGTTGAAGTTGATTTCCCCGAATCCGCGGTCAATAATCTCGCCCGCGGCCCAGAGGAAGTGCTCGGAGCTGTTGGCGATTATCTGCGGGACGACGATGCGGACGTCGTTCCTGGCGGGATCGATCTCCTCGGTCTCGCGCGTGGTGAACTTGTGGGTGGAGCACGGCGAGAGGAAGGGGGTGAACATCTTGGCGACGCCCCCGTAGTACCTGAGGAATGTGTTGCGATATATGTTGTCGGTGACGCCTTCGAGCGGCGCAAGGTAAATCGGTTTCATAACCAAGTATTTTATACGATGCGGGCGGATTGGTAAAGAGCGGGGGAGATGCCGGTCGCTGGGCTGTGGGAGGTGCCGGTCGCGCTTGGCGTTATGTTAACCTGGTCGTAGCCGGGGGTGTTATATGGGTCGGGAATTGTGGTAAAATAGGAAACACGGTTTTGTGGCCGCGGTTCGTGAAATGAAACCGGCCCGCTTGTGGCGGTGGTTCATGAAATGTGAAGAAACCGGCACGTTTGTGGCGGTGGTTCGGTTGGATGGCCGGCGGGCGGCAGGCGCTCGCGGCGGAAAGCGATATTACAGGAGGGACCTATGAAGGCATATTGTTACGAGAGGTGTACGACCTGCAAGAAGGCGTTAAAGTGGATGGATGAGAACGGCGTGGACTATGAGCTGATAGACATAAAAGGTGATCATCCCGACGAGAAAACGCTTCGTGCGGCGCATGAGAAGAGCGGGCAGCCGCTTAAGAAATTTTTCAACACGAGCGGGCAGTTGTATCGCGAGATGCAGCTTTCCAAGAAGCTCTCGGATATGAGCGAGGACGAGCAGTTTAAGTTGCTGGCGTCGGATGGGATGCTGGTAAAGCGGCCCATGCTAGTTGGAGATGATTTTGTGCTCCT
>JAILAS010000184.1 GCA_024681495.1 Eubacterium sp.
TGGGAGACATCTCCGGATATAATTACGCCTGGGAAAACGAAGAAGAGGGCGAAGTGAGCGGGCTTTCCGCAGTGATAAAATCCGCCACGGACGGAGACCAGCAGGTGCGTGTCATTAACTGGGTGGACGTCGTTCCGGGACTCTCTTTTTCGCTGGCGACCACCGGCAGTGACCTGGACGGCCTCGACATAGAGGTAATAGCTGAACAGGTTTACGTCTGCGTGCAGGGCGACGACTGATAAACCATCGCATTTACATTCCCTCTGATACTGTTAATACCCGTTGCGCTGGGAGCGCGCGGGGCAGCAGTATCAGGGGGATTTTTTTTATTTTTAAGAGGATGTTGACGGAATAACAAAATTGTGCTACTGTATTAATCAGTTAGTACAGTAATACAAAACGAAAAAGGAGAACAGTATGCCATGGAAATTTGAAAACGGTTCGCCCATCTATAAGCAGCTGGTCCACAGGATAAAGACCATGATTGCTGCCGGGACGTATTCCGCAGATGAGAAGATGCCTTCCGTAAGGGAGATGGCTGTAATCACCGGGGTTAATCCGAACACTATGCAGAGGGCTTTTGCCGAGCTCGAGCAGGAGGGACTCTTATACAGCCGGAGGACCAGTGGCAGGTTTGTGACAGGAGAGGAGAAGATTTTGAAAGATCTAAGGGAAAGACTGGCCTATGAGGAGATTAGTCGTCTCTTCGATGAGTTGGAGAAATTGGGCATGAGCGACGATGAGATTCGTCAGTCGGTCGCTAAATGGAGGGAGGAACCAGATGGAAACGATTAACTGCAGGAATGTCATGAAAAAATTTGGGAAGACGGAGGCGCTTAACGGTGTCAGCTTTAGCCTTGAGTCCGGTCGGATTGTCGGACTGCTCGGACCGAACGGAAGCGGAAAGACCACCCTTATAAAGATATTGAACGGGCTGATGAGGGTCGATGACGGGGCGGTGACTATACTCGGGAAGGAGATAGGTAAGGAGACTAAGGCAGTTGCGGCCTATCTCCCGGACCGCACGTTTTTGCCCGATCACATGAGGGTTGGTAAACTCCTTAAGTACTATCAGGATTTCTTCAAGGACTTCGACAGGCAGATGGCGGAGAGGCTCCTTGGGGAGATGGGTGTAGATGTCAATGCGAAGTTTGGCAAGTGCTCGAAGGGAACCAAGGAAAAAATCTGCCTCATCCTGACGGTGAGCCGCAGGGCTAAGGTTTATTTCTTCGACGAGCCGATAGCGGGCGTGGATCCGGCGGCCAGGGAGAGGATACTCCGGGTGCTGGTGGAAAACTACGCGGAGGACGCGGTGGTTTTGCTTTCCACTCACCTTATAGCAGATGTGGAGCCCATACTCGACGATATTATGTTCTTAAACAAAGGGGTTATCACCCTTCACGAGGATGCAGACAGCCTGAGGGAGAGGACGGGAAAGAGTGTGGACGAGCTTTTTAGGGAGGAATTCAAATGTTAGGAAAAATATTGAAATATGATATGGCGGAAAACCTGCGATTTCTACTGCCTGTGATGGCGGCGGCCCTGATAGTTTCGGCGTTTACGGGATATGCTTTAGGTACCCTTGGCACGAGTGCGGAGACGGAAACCGAGAGCGAATCCTCCGTGGACGAGATCTACGCAGAGGACTACGAGGAGCTTGAATCCCTTTTTGACGAAGCGTTAGGGGAGGGATCTGATGAGAACGAATCCCTTATGGACGAGACTTACGCAGAGGACTACGAGGAGCTTGAATCCCTTTTGGAAGAAGATTCCGGGGCGGAATCCGAAGAGAACGAATCCCTTATGGACGAGGTCTACGGAGAGGACTCTGAAGAACTTGACTTTCTGCTGGATGAAGACTACGAGGACGACCTTACCGGCGATATCAGCTTTGGCGACATGATTCTCGGGTTAAGCCCGGTGGTGATGATATTCGTACTCGGAGCGCTGGCGGGGATGTCTATTATTATCCCGATCGTTGTTTTTTTTAGGAGCATGTTCAAGGAGAGAGGTTATCTTACTCATGGAATCCCTGTGAGTACCCATATGTTGATGCTCGCGAAGCTGCTTTCGTGCTGCCTTTCCGCGCTTTTGGGTGCGATAGCCGGTGGATTGTCTGTCGCTGTAATGGCGTGTGTTCTGGTCCTTAGGATAGGCGCCTGGGATGAAGCAATGTCATTTTTCGGTAAGTCTGTAGAAGTGATGATGCAGTATCTTTCAACGAGTCAGCTGGCTGCGCTGGGAGCGGAAGTGGTGACCAGTAGCCTGCTTGAGGGCGTTTATTTGTTCGCTCTTCTCATGCTGGTGATTGCCTTTGCCATGTCGTTCAATAAACACAGATTTCTCGTGGGGCTGATCAGCTACGTCGCCGTTTCGCTGGTCGTAGACAGGATAAGTGCTCTGATTGGAACTCTGGCAGGCGCGGGAACGGATGACCTGATTGCTGCCCTCGACGGCGGTCTTCAGAATGTTTCCGAGATCCTGTCCCGGATTACGACGGTGTTTGCCGCAAATACGGCTATCCATGTGGTAATGATAGCAGCCTGCTATCTGGGCGGATGCTGGATGATAAGGAACCGTCTGAACCTCGACTAGCGTTTACCTGAGGCGTCCTCAGACTATCCGTTACATTGTGTTTTTCTCCTTCTTGTACTATAATGAATCCGATGTGTCTAACCTGACACGGGGGAATAATAGTATTAGAAGGAGGTTTTTATAATGGGACTTGTAACATCAACGGAAATGTTCAAGAAGGCATACGAAGGTGGCTACGCTATCGGAGCTTTCAATGTAAATAACATGGAGATTGTCCAGGGAATAACAGAGGCGGCAGGTGAGCTCAGGGCTCCCCTCATCCTCCAGGTTTCCAAGGGTGCCAGGGCCTACGCTAATCACACGTATCTGATGAAGCTGGTCGAGGCCGCCATTGCTGAGACGGATCTTCCTATTTGCCTTCACCTTGACCACGGCGATTCCTTCGAGCTTTGCAAGGATTGTATCGACGGCGGTTTCACCTCTGTAATGATAGATATGAGCTCCAAGTCCTTCGAGGAGAACATAGCCGTCACCAAGCAGGTGGTAGACTATGCTCACGACAAGGGCGTGGTAGTAGAGGCTGAGCTGGGAACGCTCGCCGGCATCGAGGATGAGGTGGTCGTAAGCGCCGAGGATTCCTCATACACCCGTCCCGAGGACGTGGAGGAGTTCGTAACGCGCACGGGCTGCGATTCCCTGGCCATCGCCATCGGTACCAGCCACGGCGCATATAAGTTTAAGCCCGGCACCAAGCCCCAGCTTCGTTTCGATATTCTCGAGGAGGTTGAGAAGCGCCTTCCCAACTTCCCCATCGTACTTCACGGAGCCAGCTCTGTGCCCCAGGACTTCGTTGCCAAGATCAACGAGTTCGGCGGCAATATGCCCGGCGCCATAGGAGTTCCCGAGGACCAGCTTCGCAAGGCTGCATCCATGGCCGTTTGCAAGATCAACATCGATTCCGATCTTAGACTTGCCATGACCGCATCCATCCGTGAGCACCTCGCCAATAACCCGGCAGACTTCGATCCCCGTCAGTATCTGAAGCCCGCCAGAGCTGCCATAAAGGCAATGGTTGCTCATAAGATCACCGATGTACTCGGCTGCAACGGAAAGGCTTGATTATCCCCTACAGTTAGAAATTAAGGATTTTTAAATGAAACGTCTAATAGTAATACTTAATGTAGCAGCGCTTCTGGTTTCGGCCATGGGCGCTGCTACATCTACAACTGCATATGCGGGGGAGGGGACTGCAACAGTTAACTATGTGACTCTTTCAGAGTCGGACACTAAGGAGGCGGATTCTTCGAGTGGGGAATCGTCTTCATCGACGGATGACGGTACGTCTACGTCTACGTCTACGGACGATGCCGCGTCCACGTCCACGGACGATGGCCTGGACACGTTTACGGACGCTGTGAACTACACGGTTACGGCAGAGGAGATTTCTGAGCAGGGATTTGCTGACGCGGTGAATGCCTACCTTTCCTATGCCCGTGACGACGATTCGGACGAGTCGTACGTGATTACCGTCGAGGCGGGCACATACACGCTCGATGAATCGCTTCATATCTACAGCGATACCATGCTGGTAACCACCGGCTGCACGATAACCGCGGATGCGGACTTCTCCGGTGCGATGATTCTCGCCGGAGATCCCGGGGAGGAGACGTATTCCGAGTATACGGACATGGAGAACATCGCCATTTCCGGAGGAACGTGGGACGGCGGGGGCTCCACCAGGAGCTCGACGCAGGAGCCCATTTTGCAGATGGCGTACGTCTACAATCTGACCATCTCCAATGTGACGTTCCAAAACATCTATAACAATTACCATGCGGAGCTGGCGGCCGTCCAGAGCGTGACGGTCAGCGGCTGTACGTTCACGGGCGTTTACGGCATGGACTCCGACGATGACTGCTCCACGCCGGCGCTCCACCTGGACTCCGTCAATTCGGACTTCGGGGATTATTTCACCAGCGGAAACCGTCAGTACGGTTGCGTGGACGTGGACGTGAGCGGCTGCACATTCGACAGCGTGGTCAGCGGAGTCGGTTCGGACAGCTGTTCTTCCTACGGCTATACCAACATCGACATCCATAACAATAATTTTTCAAACATCGACTGCGGAGACCAGACTCACGTCGCGATTAGCATACGTCGCTGGTACAGCAGTAACGTGTATAAGAACACCATTGAGGGCGTGACCGACTACGGAATCTACGCCCGATATAACTGCACCGGCACGTCCGTCTACAGCAACTCGATATCGGACGTGGGCGACAGCGGCATCTACATAATGAGCAATTCGTCGCTGAGCACGGTCAGGAGCAACAGGGTGACTTCTGCGGACTCCGTGGGCATCTACGTCAATTCCAGGTGCTCCATAACCAAGGTGTCCAATAACACCGTGTCGTCCTCGGGCTCGACCGGCATGTACTTCGGGACCAAGGTTGACATATCTTACGTTTCGTCCAACACGATATCTTACTCGGGCGGAGACGGCATCTATATAGGGCTCAGGAGTGCGGTCGACAACATCACTTCGAACAGCATCTATTCTCCGTCCGGCAGCGGGGTGAACCTGTACAATTACACGGACGTATCGTACATAACCGGAAACACCGTCAGCAACGCCGGTAAGTACGGCATCTATCTGGACAGCAAGGTGACAGCCGGCTATATAAACAGCAACACGATAACCGCATCGAAGAGCTGCGGCATCTACCTCTCTTCCGGCAACACGGTTACCTACCTGAAGTCGAATTCCATTAGCTCGAGCAAGGGCGCCGGGATTCGCGTGTACAAAGGCACCGTGAAGGAAATCAGCTATAACACGCTGAAGAGCTGTAAGAGCAAGGGAATCTACGCCCAAAAGTCTACGGTGACTTATGTAAACCATAATACGGTGAATTCCAGTTCGTCGCACGGCATATATCTCGTCTCGACCACATTCACGGCCTGTAACAGCAACGCGGTCTACAGCTCGTCGGCCAGGGGGATACTCATCAGCGGCGGCAAGGGCACCTACGTCGTGAGCAATACGGTTTCCTCGTCCAAGGGCAATGGAATCGAGGTCAGGAGCGCCACCGTATCGAACCTGTCGTATAACTCGGTCAGATCTGCGGGCGGCAAGGGCATAGTGGCATCGAGCTCCACCGTCACCAGGGTGAGGTGTAACTCGCTGACCTCGTGCACGGGTGACTCGTTGTACCTTAAATCGACCACCACGTCCTCGCTCAGCAGCAATAAAATCGCCTCCGCGAAGGCCAACGCGATCACCCTTAAGAAGTCGAAGGTAAAGCTGGTGAATAAGAACGTGGTTTCCTCCTCCACGGGAGAGGGGCTCAGCGTCACCAAGGGGGCGGTGACCACGGTCAAGGGTAACACCATTAAGAACGCGGGCAAGGATGCCATAAGCATCACCAAAGCGACCGTCGGCAAGATTGTCTCCAACACGGTCAGGTCCTGCGGGAAGAATGCCGTGGAGCTTACCTCGTCGAAGGTTACATCGATAACCGGGAACACGGTGGCGACGGCCACGAAGATGGGAATCGTCGTAAATAAGTCCTCAAAGGTTACGAAGCTTTCGTCAAATACGATAAAGAACACGAAGACCGCGGGGATAAAGGTTTCGTCGAAGTCCAAGGTGACCAGCATCTCCAAGAACACGGTCGCCAACATCGAAAATACGGGCATCACCGTGACAGTGAGCTCGAGCGTGAAAAACATTGCGCAGAATACCATAAACAAGAGCAGGACCACCGGAATAACGGTCGCGGCCGCGTCCGAGGTGACCAACATAGTAAGGAACACCATAAAGAACAGCAAAACCGCCGCAATAAAGGTTATTTCATCCTCGAAGGTGGAGAAGGTTAAGAAGAACGTGGTCAAGAAGTGCAAGAAGACCGTGAAGGTCTCGAAGGACAGCGAGGTCGTGAATATGGGCGACGACAGCGAAGAAAGCTCGTCCGACAGCGACTCATCCGAAGAATAAAAAACCCGCCGGAAGGATAATCCTCCGGCGGGTTTATTGTTTTGGTTAACCGATATTACTCTTCGGTGTCATCTGCGGCGAGCGTTTCCTCGACATTGCTGATGGCATCGATGTTTACCTTCGTGTAGGTCACCGACGTCTCGGTGCTTGATGCCGTGTCATATATGGAGAAGCCAATGAATACAACGATGGCTGCGCAGAGGAGACCGGCGAGGATTTCCGCCACGCGGGTCTTAAACTTCTGGCGGGCCTGAATCTGTGCCCTGTTGGCTTTTTCGTATTTTCTTCTATCTACTTTTTCCTGACTCATAATTATACCCTCATATTTACATCTGAATATTGGTCCGTTTAACACCGGACACGCAAAGCATTATAGCATAAAATCAACGTTTGTGCTATACTTCTTTTACGCGGTCTCGAAACTGGGAGAAAAGCCATTTCAGTCTATGATCGCGCGGAGAGAAAATAAATGAAAAAAATTTCGGATACGCTAGACAGGGTTGCGGAAAGTGAGTTTGCGACAGGCATCAGAGAGGGCATGGTCAGGGTAATCCCGGTTATAATACTGGGTTCTTTTGCGCTGATGATTCAGAACATTCCATACACTCCCTGGACGGAGTTCTTAGCCGGTCCGAGCGGACTATGGTTTAAGAACGCACTCGAGTTTCTTCAATTTGCCAGCTATGGCATGTTATCCATATATGTGACGATGAGCGTTAGTCACAGTTACACACTTCAGTTAAAAAAAGGGGATGCGGACACCACATACGAGGTGGGGTGCGCTTTGGTTGTCTTCTTCGTGCTAATCGGAGCGGTTTCCACGGCAGAGTTTGATGCCGGGAATCTCGGAACGGGCGGCATGTTTACGGCGTTCTTATCCGCAGGATTTGGGCCGTACCTGTACAGGAAGATAGCAGACCGTATGAACATTGGCAAGGGTAACTTCGCGGGGCGCTCCGAGACCGGGCCTGAGATATTCAGGTCGATATTTAGAT
>JAILAS010000194.1 GCA_024681495.1 Eubacterium sp.
TGTTTTTGCTGATCACGCTGCTGATCGCATTTCTGGTCCTCTCCTACCATCTGCAGGGTGGTCTGGAGCGCTTTTCCAAGATCATGATGTCGGCACTGCTCATTCTGATGATCGTACTTGCCGGACACAGCCTGCTGTTAAACGGTGTCGCAGATGGCATGCGCTTTTATCTGCAGCCGGACTTTTCCAAGATCGACGGCAGCGTCATCGTCGGCGCCATGAACCAGGCGTTCTTTACGCTCTCCACCGGCATGGGCGGTATGGCGATCTTTGGAAGTTACATTGACAAGGATCACACCCTGATGGGGGAAGCTGTCAACGTCATCTTTTTGGACACCCTGGTTGCGATCCTCGCCGGCATCATCATTTTCCCGGCTTGCTTTACCTATGGACTTGAAGTCAACGCAGGCCCCAGCCTGCTGTTTGAGACGATGTCCACCGTTTTCCTCCATATGGAAGGCGGACGTGTGTGGGGATCGCTCTTTTTCCTGTTTATGATCTTTGCGGCGCTCTCCACGGTCCTTGGCGTCTGTGAAAATATTTTGGCCATGGTCCGCGAGCTGACCGGATGGTCCCGCCCCAAAGGAAGTCTCCTTTGCGGGATCGGGATTTTTATCCTCGCCCTGACGACCGCACTCGGCTCGAGCCTGTTGCGCTTCCAGCCGTTTGCAGAAGGTACCACCTGGCTTGATCTTTGGGACTTTATCGTCTCCACCAACATCCTGCCGCTCGGGTCTCTGGTGCTGGCCCTGTTTTGCTCCAGTCGGCTCGGTTGGGGATGGGAGCACTTCCTTGCCGAAGCCAACACCGGCAAAGGTCTGAAAGTCAGACAATGGATGAAGCCGCTGTTTTGTATCATTGTTCCTGTATTGATCGCCGTGATCTATCTCTATGGAATGATCACATTTCCGTGGCGCTAGGCACTGATCCGCAGCCGTATATCAACTTTGCCGGCCGCAGCCGGCGGTATCTTAAGCGCCGATCAATCCGGTGATCAGGATCAGCGCGATCATCACCGGAAGTACATACGATAAATAGATCCTAAGGAGAGGGGAAAGTCTTACGCCCTCTCCTTTATTGCATTCCGCACGATAGTTTTCGAACCCCCAGCCCCACTTCGTGGTGCAAAAGAGCAGATATACCAGTGCACCGATCGGCAGGATCAGGTTCGATACCAAAAAGTCCTCCGCGCCCATGATATCTCTGCCGCCAAGGAGCGTAACCCCGGACCACAGATTATAACCCAGGACGCACGGAATGCTGGCGATCAGGATGAACACAAAGTTGATCAGCACCGCTTTGGTCCTGGAGATACCATGATTGTCCATCGCGGATGTGATCAGATTCTCAAAGACGGTGATCACCGTCGAAAAACTCGCAAACGTCATAAATAAAAAGAATAAGCTGCCAAAGATCCTGCCGCCCGGCATCTCTGCGAAAATTTTAGGCAGGGTCATAAAGATCAGTCCCGGGCCGGAGTCCGGCTCTACCGCATAGCTAAAGCAGGCCGGGAAAATGATCAGGCCGGAGACGATCGCCACAAAGGTATCGAGCAGGCAGATCCTGCCGGCTTCCGAATACAGGGTAAAGGAATCCGACATGTAACTGCCGAAGACTTCGATCGCCGCGATGCCAAGGCTCAAGGTAAAGAACGCCTGATTCATGGCTGCAACGATCACCTTCCAGAGCCCGATCTCAAGCACTGCGGAGAGATCCGGCTTTAGGTAAAAGGTCAGACCCTGTGCCGCGCCCGGAAGGGTCATGCTGTATCCGGCAAGTCCGACGATCAGCACCAGGAGACATACCATCATGATCTTGGTGATCCGCTCCAACCCTTTTCGAATGCCAAAGGAACACACCGCAAAACCGCCGATGACGGTCACTGCCATGGCAATCCCCATTTCCATGGGATTCCCAAGCATCCGGTCAAAGGCGCCTGCAACTTCTTCCGTGGAGATGCCTGTCATCTTCCCGCCGGCAAATTTACAAAAGTAAGACAGCATCCAGCCGCTGACCGTCGTATAATACATCATCAATAACGCACACCCGGCGATGCAGACCCAGCCGTGCAGATGCCAAAAGCTGCCCGGTTTTTCCAGGGTTTTGTAGGCGCCCACGGCGCTCTTTCGGCTGGCACGTCCCACCGACAATTCCATGGTCATGACCGGAAGCCCCATCACGATCAGGAAAAACAGGTAGATCAGGACAAAGAGTCCGCCGCCGTTTTGTCCCGTCAGATACGGGAATTTCCATACATTTCCAATGCCGAT
>JAILAS010000021.1 GCA_024681495.1 Eubacterium sp.
GGAAGCAGCTGTCGTTAAGGTGACGGGAGAACCGGCGGCGCCCGTGGAGATGAGCGCTGTAGTGACCGTCTGTGTTTTTCCGGCACCAAATCGTGCAGTTGAGCCGGCGCCCGTAAGCGAAAGCGTTCCGAAGGTGTCGTCTTCAAGCAGCGTAAGTTGCGCTCCAGATGCAGTAAGAGAGAAGGCCGAAGCATACACGGCGCCCGAGAACGTATATGAGCCGCTTCCTGCGCATACGACCGCGCCGAGCGGACTCTCTTCCGTGCCGACAGCGCCGTCAAAGCTGACAGCGCCCGAGCCTGCGTCCAGCGTAAGCGCAAAGGAGCCGGTAACAGCCCCCGCAAACGAGATTGCAGAGTCCGCTCCGGACGAGCTGAGCGTCACATCCTGCGAGAGCGTAACGCCCGCAGCATAGGACTGACCTGCACTTCCGGTAATGTCGGCGCCAAGCGTCGCAGGCCCGCTGACAGAAAGTGCGTTTCCAGCTCCAGTGATGGCGGCGGTCGTTTCCAGTGCGCCGGAAACGGTGATGTCGCCGCTGAGCGTTACGGCGCTTTCTATCCTGAGGTTCGCATAATCAACTGCGCCGATGCTCGGAACCGACTGCCCGCTTCCTGCATAAACAATCCACCCGTCATGAGATGTGTCGTTTATGGGAACTGCGCCGTCAGTAACCGTTTCGCTTCCGCGGTAGGTGACAGTTCCTTCATTCGTAAAAAGCGGCGCACCGTCAGCATCCGTTCCGGTTACAGAAACTGCGCCGTCAGTAAGCGTAAGGCTTGCGCCATCCCCGCTCAAGGAAAGGCTTTCAAGAGAATAGGCGGTGCTTCCGTTTACAGGATACGCCGGAGCGCCGGCAGGAATCGTCACCGATGCGCCGGTTGTATTAAGCGAGGCGTCGCCAGGAACAAGCGCAACATCCCAGTTCGCTTCGTCCGCCCAGTCCGTGCCGTCCTGACTAGAAGCGCCCGTCCAGGTGTACATAAAGCTTCCGAGGTTCCAGCCTTTTTTGAATGCGCTTGCATAATCGGAAGGCGAAGGCCCTTCCCCGGAAACAGAAGAGAGCGGCATGCTGTTGCTGCAGGCAAAAATGCCGCCCACAACGCCCCCCGCCGTTTCTGAAATCTGAACGCAGGTGCCGTCGCCCGCATCCACCAAAAGGAAGTTTCCGCTGAACGAAGCAGCAGGAGCCACAAAGGCGCCGCTACCGGTAACTGTAAGCGCATTGTCCGCTTCTCCCGACAGCGTAAGCACGCCGCTTACCGTCTGCGTGCCGCTTACCGTAAGCGTGCCGCCCGGCGAAGCACAGGTAAGATTGTAAAATGTCGTGTCACCGGAAATTACAGCGGCAGGAGAAGCAGCGCTGGAGCCGGAACTGCTGCCGGAGCCAGAGCCGGTCCCCGAGACAGAGCTTTCGCTTACAGCAGCGCCCGTAAACGTAACCGTACTTTTTCGCGCAGAAAGCGTGCCGCTATTCTGCCAGGAGCCGGTTACAGTCACTTCGTACGCGCTGTCTAGCGGCCCGAGCACAAGCGTCTTTCCACTTACAATGCTCACGTCCGAGAACAAGAGCGTGCCGTCAGAAATCAGCGTTGACGTGTCGCTGGTGACAGAATCAGGCTTTGTAAAAAGCAGCGATCCGTTGTACTGCTGGCTTCCGGCTGACGTCACGCTTCCGGCATAGCCAAATTCTCCCGTGGCGTCAGCGCTGAGCGTAAGGCCGCCGTCAGAAACTGTCAGCAGGTATGCCACTTTAAGCAGCTTTGCCACAGTCAGGCCGGAGATTCCAGCTACAGTCGTCTGCCCTGCAACGTTGAGCGTGCTTAAAGCGACAGCTGTTCCCGTATCCGTTCCCGCAGAGCTTGAGGAAGCGGCGCCCGTGGCGGTTATCGTGCCGCCATTTGAGATAATGCTGTCATTTCCGTCTGCATCCCGTTCATATGCACCAAACGTAAGCTTCCGGTTGCCGCCAGAAAGCATGATTGTCCCGTGATTTTCAAGCGTTCCGGACACCGTCAAATCGGTTGCCAGGGTAAGCACGCCGCTATTCGTACAGTTCCCGCTTACAGAAACTCCGGTCGTCACGGTCGCAGACGAGCCTGCCTCAAAGACAAGATTCGTGCACTGAATGCCCTCTTCAGCTGCATCGTCATCCCACGGAAGCGAAGTCACCAACACGCCGTAATAGCTTACAGCGCTGTCTTCTCCGGCTGTTATAGCGCCGATTACCGTCTGTGCCGCACTGGAAGTTGCGCCCTTTAAGCGCACGGTGCCGTTATTCGTAATAGAGACGGCCGTAAGGGAATATTCTGCCAGGTCAATCGTCTTTCCGCTCTGTACTACAAGCGTAGCGACAAACGTATCATCGGAAAGCTTCAGCGTGCTGCCGCCAGAAGCTGTTGCAATCACGATTTTTTCGAATCCGTTGCTTGAAGGCGCCCTGGTTACCGCAGCGCCGTCTGCTGAACGCCCCCAGTTTGCAGCCGTTTCCCACGCATCACTCTCGCTACCCAGCCAGAAATAAGTCAAAAACCAGTTTTCCGTACTGCAGGCAGTTTTTTCAGTGACAGACGCCGCCCACTCGTGCGAGATGTCTTTTACCGAGGATGAGAATTCTATATTCGTGTAGCGGAAATCAGTCTCAGAAATCGCACCTACCTCTACATTAATAATCCACCAGGTCGTCGTATCACTTACCGAAGCGGAGTCGTCAGTGGATGTTAGCGTAACCGGAGCGATTTCGGTTCCGATACAGCTGAACGCATCCGTAATAGTCTGCGTCATTTCCGGGCCAAAAGCCACTGTACTTCCCGCCCCAAGAACAGAGAAAGAGGTAAAGTCGTTTGATTCATCAAACGTAACCGAGGCATTCATAGCATCTTCTGTCACCAGAAACATGTCGAAACGATTTTTATCGTTGAATGACAGCGTTATATCGGGAGCTGCGACGACAAGTCCACCTCCTTCTGACGAAGTGTCCGAGGGAAAAGAGTTCGCACCTGTAAACGTAATCGTGCTCGAAGCACCGCGCATAACAAAACGCGAAAAATCATTGCCTTTCCTATTAGGATCCTCAGAATCTAGGGGGAGAGTATCAATAGTAATTGTAGTGTTGCGCCCACTGCAGTCGACTGCTTTTGAGACCACAAGATTGCCATCCGAAGTGATGACCGCATCATCGCCTACGAAAACAAGCTGACCAAACGAACCGCCGCCGGTCAGAGTTGCGCTTCCAGAGAAAGTTACGGAATGATTTTCCTCGCCAAAGAAGGAGCCTGTAATGCCATCCTGCGAATCAATTATCCACGACGCCCCGTCGCCAAGCGTGATGCTGCCGCCGGTTCCGCTCACAGCTGCCTGCACGAGGAAGGTGCCGCCGGCGCCGACAGATAATCTGCCGCCGCTTTGCACAAGGGAAGCACCAGCCGTACACGAAGCGCAGCTTACAACCGTAGTTATGCCGGCCACCGACATGCTTCCACTTCCGGAAAGGTTTATGGCGCCGGTGAATGTTGCGGTGCAATCTGAAAAAAGCACGAGTCCTTCGCCGGAAAGCTCAAAAAGGGCAGCCGTCAAGGCGCCGGCCGTCTGGGAAAAAAGGCCGTCCTGAACCGAAACCGCATTC
>JAILAS010000022.1 GCA_024681495.1 Eubacterium sp.
AACGACGCGGCGGTGGCTCTCGCCGAATACGTATCGGGCAGCGTCTCGGCCTTTGCGGAACTGATGAACCAGACCGCCACATCCATGGGCGCTACGAACTCACACTTCGTCAACCCCAACGGACTCACGGATCCCGATCACTACACCACGGTATACGATCTCTATCTGATTTTCCATGCCGCGCTTAAGAATCAGGATTTCTATGATTTGATTACCACGACCGAATACACCGCCGAGTATCACGACGCGAGCGGGGCCGCTGTTACCAACAGCTGGCACTCCACCTGCAGATACCTGTCGGGTTCCACGACAGCTCCCGACGGCGTAACGGTGCTGGGCGGAAAAACCGGAACGACCACGGCCGCGGGGTCATGCCTCGTTCTACTTTCGCAGAACTCTGACGGCGACTCATTTATTTCTGTCGTACTGGCATCGCAGACCAGGGACAATTTGTATATACTAATGAATCAACTTCTCTCTATTGAGTAAATTGTCTTGTTTTTTATATACGGATAGACTATAATTATTTCATAAAATCTTGGGGGCAACCTACCCACATAAGGAGGAGATTGCGATGGTTCAATTAGTTATCGGTGCAAAAGGAAAGGGGAAGACCACTTTTCTTTTGGAAACGGTCGGGAAGAATCTCGACAAGGCAACAGGCAATTCCGTATACGTGGATAATTCTCAAAAACACATGTACGACCTTAGCAACAAAGTACGTCTCATCAATTCCGGTGAATATTCACTCAAAAACAAATACGAATTTATCGGTTTCCTGTGCGGCATAGCCTCGCAAGACAACGATCTTGAGTATGTCTATATCGACAACCTGATGGTTCAGGCAAACATGGGGATAGACGATCTCGAAGGAACGATCTTAAGGCTTAACGAGTTGGGGGACCTTTTTGATATAAACTTTGTAGTTACGGCCTCGGCCACGGAAGACCAGATTGTAGATTCCATTAAAAAGTTTGTGACTACATCGCTCTAATTTAAAGAAAATCGTAAATCTTGGGGGATTGCCGCCGCACAGCGGCAGTCCTCTTTTTAAGGCTTTTATGACCAATACGAACAGTAACGATAAAAAAATACGAAAATTCAGGCCGGCATTAAGATTTAATATCGGCTTTCTTATATTTGCCATCATATTGATTTACATGATGTACTTCATCTTTAGGTACTTCACCACCGAACACGTCAGCGCCTACATGGTCGAGATGGGCTCGCTGGTACAGGACGATTCCTACACGGGACTCTGCGTCAGGGAGGAGACCGTCGTAAATTCATCCTCCGAGGGCCTGGTGATCTACTATGCATCGGCGGGAGAGAGGGTAGGAGCACACACGCTCGTGTACTCCATAGACCCCGAAGGAGTGATAAACAGCATTATCGACTCCGCCGAGGAGCCGTCGTCTTACCTGAACGAGGATAACTACTCCGAGGTCGAGGAGATTTTGACTAACTTCACCTATTCCTACTCGGACATGGATTTCTCCTCCGTGTATGACCTGAAAAACCGCACAAACAACACTCTGCGTGACGCCATGAACCGCAACGCCCTCGATGCGCTGAGCGATTCTGAGGACGCTTCCTCACTCGAGCTCAACTACGCGGAGGACGCCGGAATAATCGAGTACTACACCGACGGGTACGAGACATTGAAGGCCGACAACGTGACCGCCTCCATGTTAGACAAAAGCTCCTACGAATCCATCGCTCTGGAAAGCAATGTGACCATCCCCAAGGGACAGGCGGTGTATAAGCTCGTCACCGACGAATCCTGGCAGGTGGTGATAGCGGTGAGCGACGAGATGGCGACCCTTCTGGAGGAGGCCGGCACGGTCAACGTAAACTTCACAGACGACCACCAGACCGCCTATGCGACCGTGGAAACCCGTGAGAGCGAGGGACAGATGCTCGCCATACTTTCGTTCACGAACTCCATGGTGCGTTACGCCGATTCGCGTTATGTCAACCTAAAACTCATACTGGACTCTTCCACGGGGCTAAAGATTCCCGTAAGCTCAATTACCAATAAGGAATTCGTATTGGTCCCCGAGGAGTACGAGACCAAGGGCGGCGACTCAGACAGCGTCGGCTTCTACGTGCTTACTACTAGCGAGGACGGAGAGTCTTCGGTTTCTTTCGTATCGCCCACCATCTATTACTGTGCGGACGGCTACGACTACATCGACCCCGACGAGATTCCCACCGGGTCTGTGCTTCAGAAGGCCGAATCCTCGGAGACCCTCACATTGTCGGAGACGGCGTCTTTGCAGGGAGTGTACTGCATAAACAAGGGCTACGCGGTCTTCAAACAGATAAACATTCTGTACAGCAACAGCGAGTACGCCATTGTCGAGGCGGACATGAGCTACGGGCTGTCGCAATACGACTACATTGCTCTAGACTCGGACACCATTTCCGAGGGCGAGCTGGTCAACTGAAAGGAGTTAACATGCTTAAGGACAACTACAAGACAGTGTTAAAAAATATAGAAGATGCCTGCCGGAGGGTGGGCCGAGATCCGGACGAAGTGACGCTCATAAGCGTATCCAAAACCAAGCCCGTCGAGGACATCCGCGACGTCTACGAAGGCGGCTGCAGGGACTTCGGAGAGAACAAGGTTCAGGAGATAGTTAAGAAGGTTCCGGAGCTTCCTGACGACATCCGCTGGCACATGATAGGACACCTCCAGACCAACAAGGTCAAGCAGGTAATCGACAAAGCTTGCCTCATTCACTCTGTCGATTCGGTTCATCTGGCCGAAGAGATCGAAAAGCAGGCTGCCCGACTGGATATGACCGTAGATATCCTCCTCGAGGTCAACATTGCCCGCGAGGAAACGAAGTTTGGAATGATGAAGTCCGAGGCCATAGACATGGTGAAGGAGATAGCGGGATTTCCGCATATCAGAATCGTGGGCCTGATGACGATAGCGCCATATGTTGACGATCCGGAAAATAATCGTCCAATATTTCGTGCTTTGAAGGATTTATCTGTTGACATAATGAAGGAAAACATTGATAATGTCAGTATGGGTGTTATCTCTATGGGTATGTCCAATGACTACGTTGTTGCAGTCGAGGAAGGTGCCACACTTGTAAGGGTTGGAACATCCATTTTCGGAGAGCGCAATTACGCAATTTAAATCATAAATATAGAAAACGGGAGAATCACATGGGTTTTATAGATAAATTTTTAAATGTAATGAATCTTAATCCGGAGGACGATGAGGCCGGTTACTACGACGATGACTACATCGATGACGAGCCCGTAGATGAAGAGCCTAAGAAACCCAGGCTGTTTTCGTCTTCCAAGGAGGAGAGTTCCACTCGAGCGAGAGAGACGTCTTCCCCTTCGAAGATTTTGCCCATAAGATCCAGCAGAAAGCAGGTGACAGAAGACGTGGAAGTATGCATAATCAAGCCCAAATCAATAGAGGATGCCAGAGAGATTTCGGAGACTCTGCTGAACAACAGGACGGTGTTCCTTAACATGGAAGGAGTAAACCTGGACGTGGCACAGCGCATCATCGACTTCACATCCGGTTCCTGCTTCGCCATGGGCGGTAACCTCCAGAAGGTTTCGAACTACATCTTCATCCTCACTCCTCCCAACGTGGAGATTTCAGGGGACATTGATGACCTGCTTGGAAGCTTCGAAAATTCACCCATCCAGACGGACCTTTGATGGGCGGTATAGATATCTAAAGTTTATTACCTCGCGTCACAGGCGCGAGGTTTTTCTAAGGGAGAAAAAATATGACAACACCACTTCACGTAAAATACGACGGACAGGTCATCTACGACATTGTCTTTAAGAAGGATTTTACCGGCCTCGGATCGTGCATCAAAGACGCAGGACTCTCGCCCAAGAGAATCATGATTGTGATGGACTCGAACGTCGCCGGCATATACTGCGACGAGGTTAAGGGCGCGCTTTCGCCGCTCTTCGACGAGGTACACACCTGGGTGTTCCCTGCGGGAGAGAGCCACAAGAACCTCTCGACGGTCGAGGGGCTCTACGAGGAACTCATCGTAAAGCACTTCGACAGGAAGGACCTTCTGGTTGCCCTCGGGGGCGGAGTCACCGGAGATCTCACCGGATTCACGGCCGCTACATATCTTCGCGGTATATCATTCGTGCAGGTTCCCACCTCATTGCTCTCCATGACGGACAGTTCCGTGGGCGGAAAAACCGGCGTGGACTTCAGGGCCTACAAGAACATGGTTGGCGCCTTCTACATGCCCAGGCTCGTATACATGAACACCTCCGTATTGAGGAGCCTTCCCAAGCGTGAGTTCGCCGGCGGCATGGGCGAGGTGATAAAGCACGGCATCATCTTCGATAACGATTTTCTCACCTTCCTGCACGACAATGCGGATGCCATCAAAGCTCTCGACGACGATGTCATCACTCAGACCGTAAAAAAGAGCTGCGACTTCAAGAGAATAATAGTGGAAGAGGACCCCACGGAGCAGGGGATTCGCGCCACATTGAACTTCGGACACACCATAGGGCACGCCATCGAGAAGCTCCTTGACTTCAAGCTTCTCCACGGCGAATGCGTGGCCATCGGATCGAACGCCGCCCTCTATATCTGCGCCCAAAAGGGCCTTATTTCCGACGAGGATTACGCCCGTGCGCTCGAGCTCTTCCGCGAGTTCGATCTCCCCGTGTGCGTATATGAAAGCCCCGGGGTTTCATCGGCTGACATAGAGAGAATCACGCCCGAACTTGTCTTAGAGACCATGCTTTCCGATAAAAAGACGCTGGCCGGCCGCATCAGGTTCATATTGCTCAGGAAGATGGGAGAGGCCTACATAGACAGCTCGCTCACCGATGAGGAGCTCACGGGGGCCATTAAGGCGGTGCTGTATGAGAACTAATGGCAGGTCCCTGCTCTACGGGGTTGTAAGCCTCGTTGCAGCATTTATCCTTATCGTAATCGACCAGGCCCTTAAGGCACTCGCCGTAAGTGTCCTTAAAGACAAGGACCCGGTTATCGTAATCGACGGCGTGTTCGAGTTCTTTTACCTGGAAAACCGGGGCGCGGCTTTCGGCGTATTCCAGGGCGCGCGCATCTTCTTCATCGTGCTGACCGTGGCCATTTGTGCCCTGGCGGTGTACGCACTGATAAAGACGCCCGTCGGCAGACACTTTCTTGTGTTTCGTATAACGCTGGTACTTCTGATTGCCGGCGCAGTCGGCAACTTCATTGACCGGCTGGCTAACGGATATGTAATAGACTTTCTGTATTTTAAGCTCATCGATTTCCCGGTGTTCAATTTCGCGGATATCTGCGTGACATTCGCCGAGATATTGCTGATTCTGGACATACTTTTCATCTACAGTTCCGACGATCTTAAGGAGGTGTTCGGACTCCATGGCGAAGAAAGATAAGATAAACACCAAATTGACGGACGAAGGGATCTTCGAGGGCACAGACCACAGCACGTTGGAGGTGGGCTCCGAGGGCGGCTTGGGGCGTTTAGACGCATATCTTACCGCGCAGTTCCCCGACAGGACCCGCAATTTCTTTAAGAAGCTCATCGACGATGGGCTGATTTTGCTGAACGAAAAGAAGGTGAAGGCGGGAGAGAAGGTCTCACCCGGGGACAAGATAGACCTCTACATCCCCAGGCCCGTGGAGTCGCAGATTCTCCCGCAGGACATACCGCTCGACATTCTGTACGAGGACGACGACCTCCTGGTAGTAAACAAGCCCAAGGGCATGGTGGTCCATCCCGCGCCCGGACACGCCGAGGGAACGCTCGTGAACGCCCTCATGCATCACTGCATGGGGAGCCTGTCCGGCATAAACGGCGAGATGCGGCCCGGTATCGTCCACAGGATCGACAGGGACACGACAGGGGCGCTCGTTGTTGCCAAAAACGACGAGGCGCACCTTAAGCTCTCCGAGCAGATCAAGGCGCACAGCATGAACCGAATCTACGTGGGATTCGTCGCCGGAAACGTAAAAGAGGACGAAGGAACGGTCGAGTCCACCATCGGGCGGCACCCGCTCGACAGGAAGAAGATGGCGATGAACGTCAAAAACGGCAAAGACGCGGTGACTCACTACAGGGTTCTGGAGAGATTCCGCTCCGGGGCGGCCACGTACATGGAGTTTAGGCTCGAGACCGGGCGCACGCACCAGATCAGGGTGCATATGACGTCGCTCCACCATCCGTTGCTGGGCGATCCCGTCTACGGGTCGGGGAAGAATCCCTACCACCTGGAGGGACAGGCCCTGCACGCCAGGTCGCTCGGTTTCATACACCCGCGGACCGGCGAATACATGGAGTTCGAGGCGCCTCTTCCCGATTATTTCAACAAGCTGTTTAACGTTTTTCGATAGTTATTGATAAATAATTGTCAAATATTGCGTACAATTTTCCGACAAAGTTCGTCTGTTTATTATCAAACGATGTTTTTGCTTGACAATTCTCCGATTGTTTTGCATTATTTAGAAGTACTGAAAAATATTAACTCTTACAAAGGAGGTACTTCTAATGGATTCAAAGTTGAAAGATAAGGTAGTTCTCATCACCGGAGCAACCGGAGGAATTGGCAAAGAGGTAGCTAAGGCATTCGCAGGAGAGGGCGCAAAACTCGCTCTTACTTCCCGTACACAGGCTAAGCTCGACGCTCTCATCGCAGAGCTCGGAGTGGCCGATGATCACGTGGCAGGCTTCGTTGCCGACGTAAGCAAGGAAGAGGATGTTAAGGCCGCTGTCGAGGGCGCTATCGCAAAGTGGGGCTCACTCGACGTTCTGGTAAACAATTCCGGCGACAACGGAAGCTACAAGCCCATCGAGGAGCTTACCAGAGAGGACTTCATCAAGGTATATGACATCAACGTATTCGGCGTTATGTACGGCATGAAGTACGCCATTCCCCAGATGAAGAAGCAGGGCAAGGGCGCAGTCGTAAACATCACCAGCGAGGGCCAGTACGTGGCAGCCGCAGGTATGGCTCCCTACGTTTCCTCCAAGCACGCAGCGGGCGGTCTTTCCAAGTGCGTGGCACTTGAGGTCGCTAAGGAAGGCATCCGCGTCAACACCATCTGCCCCGGCGCAGTTGATACCCCGATGATGCGTCGTATCGAGGAGCAGTGGCTCGGCGAGGGATACACCCGCGAGCAGGCTCTCGAGACCTTCGCAGCACAGTATCCCGATGGAAAGTATGCTGATCCCGCAGAAGTCGCTACGGCTACCGTATTTTTGGCTTCCGACCTGGCAGGTCACATCAACGGAGCATCCATCCGCATCGACGGCGGAAAGGTTGCCAACGCTTAATCGCATAGCAACCGACTATACAGGGTCTAAAAACAGGGCTGTTACATTGTTGCAATGTAGCAGCCCTATATTTTTATCATTATAACTGTAATCTTATGCATCATATACGTACGATTCGGCCGTCAATCCGGTCCGCCTAAACCTCGTCCATCAATCCGGTCCGCCTCATTCGTCATCCTCATACAGGATGATTTTTGCCGCCTGTCGCCTGTGTTCGTCCTCCATGGCAGCATAGTGCTTCGCCGTGGTGTTTATGTCCTTGTGGCCGAGCACGTCAGCAACCAGCCTGATGTCTCCGCTCTGGCGGTAGAGGGCAGTGCCGTAAGTGCTCCGCATCTTATGAGGTGTTATGTGCTTATCCGGAACGGCGGCCTGCCCGAACTTCTTAACCATGTTCTGCACGGCGCGCACGCTGATGCGGCGCCTTCTGAGGGAGAGAAACAGGGCCTCAATATCGCCGTCCGGATCGTAGAGAGACCTTTCGTTCTCTATATAGTCCATCAACGCTGCAGAGACATCGTCGTTAAAGTAAAGAATGGCTGTGTTTCCTCCCTTACGGAGCACAGTAAAGGAGTTCTCCCTGAAGTTTATATCCTTTACGTCGAGTCCAACGCATTCCGACACACGAATTCCGGTATTAAGCAGGAGAGTAAGTATGGCGAAATCGCGCAGAGACGTCTTCTGCAGGAATTTCTTCTGCCGATCGGATCCCAGGTCCGAGCCCTCAATTGTATCCAAATATGCTTTTACCTCATCGGGAGAAAGCCTGATAATATCCTTTTTAGGCGTCTTTTTTCTCTTCGCAGCGCCTACGGTGGGATTGTTCTTAAGATATCCGTGCGTGCACGCGAACTCGAAGAATCCGCGAAGGGCGGCCATTCGCCTGGCAATTCCCTTATCCTCGTTCATGTGAGAGAATTCGCCGTCGTTAAACGAGAGATAGCGCTGATATTCGTTAATATCCTCGAAAGTAAGGTTCTCAAGAATCTCCGGGGGAATATCCCTTATTTCATCAACCTTTACCATGGGGTTTTTCTCATAAAGAAAAGAAAAAAATGTAATCAGATCGTACGTATAGGAAATTACAGTATTAATCTGAGAAACCAGTTCCTTTTCATCAAGGAACGGAATGCAATAGTCCGGGAGCTGTTTCTCCAGCCGCTTAAGAGTGCGACGTTTCTTTTCCTTTAAAGATCTGTCGTATTTAGAATTAGAAGACATCCATACCTCCCGGGCCGGTCCAACGAGTTTTTGAATTAAACTATGGAAGCGGCCTAGATTATGCATTTGCAACACTGATTTACAGTAATATTTTACTACGGGGAGAGGATAAGGACAATATAAATTTATGCGTTAAATCCTGCTTTAACGAATAAAAACC
>JAILAS010000045.1 GCA_024681495.1 Eubacterium sp.
ACTACTATAAAGAGAAGCAGTGATATAACCAGCGCTATTACGCTAATGGTCTTGGAAGTGGTTATAAGAGTGGAGGTCGTCGTAGCTGCGGTCTGCAAGGCGTTGTCATAAACCTCGGTATATGCCTCCTCGGCGGTGTCACACGGCTCCTTCATGGCCTTGTTCTGGGCGGTCAGTTCGCTAACCGTCTCGTCCTCATTGGCCATGGCGGCGTCGTAAATCTGAGTGGCGAAGGCCGCGTAGGTTTCGCACTCCGTCTTCCAGGCTGCGAACGCCTCGATGAGTGCGCTGTTGCCCGTCTTATTTACGGTGTCTTCCATGCCGGTGAGTGCTTCCTGCAGAGTTTCGATGGCGGTGCCGAGCTTACCCTGTACAGTCTCTTCCTCCTCGGTTCCAACCTTATAGTAAGAAAGGTTTGCGTACAGCTGGATCTGCTGGAAAGCGACTTCGACGTTGCCCTTATAGAGCTGCAGCGGCATGTACTGCATGGTCAGTGTGTTGTTAGCTGTGCTGATACGGTTGAATGATGTGATGTTTACTGCTGTACTGCCTGCGAATACGAGGAACAGCACGAGTAGCATGGCAAAGATTCTTGTTCCTATACTCTTTTTCATTTCGGGACCTCCCCTTGTCTAAAAATCGACTGCAATTGATAGTTGCCGCGAAGTTATGTAAACCATCCCCTGCGCCGTTTACGTCTGTAAATACAGCGACGGTAGTAATTAACATAACGACACACTTTATATTATATTTGTAATGCTTGAAAGAACCTTGAAATAACCTTGAAAAATACAAACAATTTCGAAAAATTAATGTCGCTTTTCGAAGTGTTTTAACTTTGGAATTCAGGACTTGAAATAAGTATCGCCGCGGCTTTTACATTTTAGGCAAAGTCGGCTACAATATACGACGGAGGAACGATGTGTTATGTCGGTAAAAAAGCTTATTAGAAGAATATATCAGTGGTTTTGTTTTAAGTGGGTCTATCCCCGAGCGTTCGAAAAGGCCAAGAGGCTGCACCCTATGGAGGAAAACAGGGTGCTTTTCGTCGAGTATAGAAGCGAGACGCTTTCCAACAGCTTCCGGTACTTCCATGATTTTCTTAAGGAGAAGGGCGGGTATGACATAGAGGTGTTCTACCTTCACGCCCTTAAGCTTCACGGGCCGCAGTACGTAAAGCAGGTTATAAGCCTGTATCAGGAGCTCGCGAAGGCGCACTACGTCTTTCTGGAGGATGCGTCTAATGTGATAAGTGGGGTGAAGGTGCGCCCCGAGTGCGTAATCACTCAGCTCTGGCACGCCTGCGGAGCCTTTAAGAAGTTCGGCTTCAGCACAGCCGATCTCATCTTCGGCGGAAACCGCAGGGATAAGACGAACTATCCCTACTATAAAAACCTGGACCTCGTGACCGTGAGCGCTCCGGAGATAAGGTGGGCGTACGTTGAGGCGATGGGACTGGAGGAAACTCCCGATGTGGTGGAGGCTGCCGGTATCAGTCGTACTGACGTATTTTTTGACGAGGAATTCCTTTCCGGCGCGAGAGACCGCCTGCTTGATGCCGTTCCACAGGTTAGAGATAAGAAGGTAATTCTCTATGCTCCCACGTTCCGTGGCATGGTGGATTTCGCGGAGGGACCTGACGAACTTGATATATCTGCATTCAGGGAAGCTCTCGGAGACGAGTACATCCTGCTCATCAAGCATCATCCGTTCGTTAAGAACCGCCCTGAGATTCCCGCGGATTCCGGGGAGTTCGCATTTGACGTGTCGGACAGCATGATAATCGACGACCTTCTGTGCGTGGCAGATGTGTGCATATCCGACTACTCATCGCTGATATACGAGTATTCGCTCTTCAACAGGCCGATGATCTTCTTCGCATACGACCTGGACGACTACTGCGACTGGCGCGGATTCTACTACGACTACGACGAGCTCACGCCCGGTCCCGTCTTAAAGACCACGGGCGAGATTATTTCCTATATCGAGGGTCTTAAGAACGGATTCGATGACACGCAGATTCGCGCGTTCAGGGAGAAGTTCATGGGCTCGTGCGACGGTCACTCCACGGAGCGCATCTGGGATATCGTGCAGGAGAAGGCCGTAGAGAAGAGGGCCTAGCCGGAAAATGCGCGGACTGCCGGATTGTCCCCCGAAAGGGGGACACGTGTGGGATAAGCCGGCGGAACGCACTTGACATATTGGGAAATGTGGTGTTAAATAACAACGTTACGTAACGTTGTTATTTTTATGCCCGAATCCTCGGAGGACGGCATTATCCACGCGGGGTGATGACATGAAGAAGGACACGGACTACGAGAAAAGAGACCTGCTCATTGCTGCGGCTAAGGAAGAGTTCATGGAGAAGGGCTACAACAAGGCCTCGCTCCGGAGCATCTGCGCCAAGGCGGGCGTGACCACGGGTGCGCTGTACTTTTTCTTCGAGAATAAGGCCGACCTTTTTTCGGCCATAGTCGACGGGCCCATCAACGAGCTGAAGAGCCTGGTCATCGGGCACTTCAGGGACGATGCGGCATACATGTCCACGCTCAGCTCCATCGAAGAGATAGACATGGAGCACGACGACGTGAGCGACATGTTCGCGGACTGCATCTACAGGAACCGCGACAGCTTCCTGATTCTTCTGACGGGCGCGGAAAACACCGTTTACGAGAACGTGGTGGACGACTTCGTGGCGCTCATGGACCGGGCGATTCCGCCGATGATCTCGGCGATGAAGGGCTACAAGAGCGACGAGTTCATGTGCCACTGGATGTCGCATATGACCGTGGACTCCTTCATTCACGTGATAAAGCACGTGGAGGACAGGGACGAGGCCGCGGAAAAGCTCCGGGGAATCACCAATTACATCGTCAGAGGATGGGTGGAACTCGGAATGGTAAAGGACGGGAAATAGCGTATTCAGCCGCCTTCGGGAAACGGAGGCGGTAAAAAAATAACAAAAACATAACATTGTTATGTAGAACGGAGAGGGAAATGTATTTAGAGATAAATGACGTGAAGAAGAGCTACGGCTCCGACGACAGCTTCATACAGGTCTTAAAGGGCGTGACCACGGGAGTGGAGAGGGGGCAGATGTGCGTAATCCAGGGCACGTCCGGCTCGGGAAAGTCGACGCTTCTAAACTGCATCGGCGGGCTGGACACGATGGATTCGGGCTCTGTTAAGGTGGACGGCATCGAGGTCTTCGGCATGAAGAAGGATGCTCTCTCGGATTATAGGCGCGACAACCTTGGGTTCATCTTCCAGTTTTACAATCTGGTTCCGAACCTCACCGTCAGGGAGAACGTACAGGTCTGCGAGTATCTCTCCGACAATCCCCTCGACATGGACGAGCTCCTGGACGTGTTGGGGCTTACCGCTCACCAAAATAAGTTCCCATCCCAGCTCTCCGGCGGGCAGCAGCAGAGGTGTGCCATCGCCAGGGCGCTCATAAAGAATCCCAAGCTCCTTTTGTGCGACGAGCCGACGGGCGCGCTCGACTCCGCGACCTCGCGGGACATCCTCGTGCTCCTCGAGAAGATAAACGAGAGGTACGACACCACCATGCTCATCGTCACCCACAACAACTCCATTAAAGACATGGTGCACAAGGTGATTTACCTGAAGGACGGCCTGGTTAAAAAAGAGTACACGAACGAGACCAGGATTCCCGCCGCACAGCTGGAGGACTTGTAATGAACAGGGTTTTGATGAGGAGATATCCCAGGGAAATAAGGGCGAACTTCTTCAGGTATGCCGCCCTCTTCGCGCTGATAGTCTTCTGCATGTACATAATAACGGCAATAGTAGACGCGGCGGAGATAGTGATGATCGGGACCGTGGAGAACCAGGAGGCCAGCTGCCTCGAGGACGGGCAGTTCACTGTGTTCAGCGAGCTCACGAGCGAGCAGACGGAGCAGATCGAGGCCCTCGGCGTGACGCTCGAGCCACACATCAGCTTCGACATCGACGCGGGCGGGGACAACACGGTTCGCATATTCAAAAACCGCGAGATTATCGACACGGTGACTCTGGACGAGGGACGTGATGCCGCAGGCGAAACGGAGGCCGTGCTCGAGAAGCGCTACTGCGAGGAGAACGGGATCTCGGTCGGAGACACCATTGTCCTCGGATCTCAGGAATTTACGGTGACCGGAATCGGCAGCGCCGTGGACTACGACGCGCCCTTCAACAAGCTCTCCGATACCGCCATCGACAGCTCGGCGTTCGGAGTCGCCTTCGTGACGGAAGAGGGATACGAGCTTTTGCAGGATACATACGAGACTACCAGCGAGGATTTGACCTACGCATTCCTCCTGGACGAGGGGACGGATTACTACGATCTGAAGGAGCTGGTCAGGGGCTTCGAAATCTCATACGAGGATGTGGAAGACGAGTTCTACTGGGACGTCATGGGCAGCATGTTCGAGCTTTCCCCGACCAACCTGATGTCGTTTATGATGAACGACGAGAACCCGCGCATCGGCGGCGCGTACGGCGATATATCGATCAACAGGTCGGTCGGCATGCTCGCCGGGATCATAGTCATCGTGCTGGTGACCTACGTGCTTTCGGTCTTCGTCATCCACCAGATTCAGAGCGAGAGCAGCGTAATCGGCGCGCTCTACGCCATGGGCGTCCGCAAAAAGGACCTCATGAGGCACTATATCCTCCTGCCCACCATAATTGCGCTCCTGGGCGGAGCCCTGGGAGCGGTGCTTGGCTTCTCCGAGCTGGGAGTGGGCGTGCAGTCCGGCGACGCGTACGACTACTACTCCATACCGCAGTTCGACGGCGTGATTCCCGCATACCTCGTGGTCTATTCGGTGCTCATGCCGCCGGCGATATCGCTCATCATAAACTACCTCGTGATAAACAGGAGCCTCTCGAGGACGGCGCTCTCGCTCATCAAAAACGAGCAGGCCGTGGTTAAGAGCAAGGACATAAAGCTGGGCAACATGCCGTTCATGCCGATGTTCAGGCTAAGGCAGCTCCTGCGCGAGAGGCGGACGGCTTTTACGGTCATTGCCGGCATGTTCATCTCTCTTTTGATATTCATGCTGGGGCTCGACACCTACGTCCTGTGTTCCAATGTGGGAATCCTCTCGGTCCGCGACACCACCTACGAGTACATGTACACCTACAAGTACCCGACCGACGAGGTCCCCGAGGGCGGCGAGGCATGCTTCATAAAGTCCCTGAAGAAGGAGCAGTACGGATACATCCTCGACGTCTCGCTGATTGGGATTGACGGCGATAATCCCTACATGGACTTCGAGATGGTGAAGGGGAAGAACAAGGTGGTGATTTCGGACGCGGTGGCCATAAGGTACGGCCTCTCCGTGGGCGATAAGCTCGTTTTGTCCGACAATGCGGCCGACGTGGACTATGCTTTCACGGTCGAGGATATCGTGGAATACTCGGTGGGGCTCAGCGTCTTCATGGACATAGACAGCATGCGCGAGCTCTTCGGCGAGTCCGATGACTACTACAACGTCGTGCTCTCCGATACGGCGCTCGACATCGACGAGGACTATCTCTACTCCGTCAATACCAAGGCGGACACGGTGCGGGCATCCGACCTCTTCGTGGATTTGATGAGATCGATGTTTATTACGCTCATCACGGTCGCCGGAGTCATTTTCTTCATTGTAATGTACCTTATGACCTCGGTCATGATAGACCGGGGGAGCATGGGAATCTCGCTGTTTAAGATCTTCGGATTCAGGACACGGGAGGTGAAGAGGATGTACCTGGACGGGAACAGGCTCGTGGTGATCCTCGGGGCGCTCATAGGCGTGCCCGCTTCGAAGTGCTTCATAGACTGGGTTTTCCCGATGTTTATTGCCAACGTGGCTTGCTGCATCCATCTGGAGTTCCCGTGGTACTACTACGTGATAATCTTCGCGGCGATACTGCTCATATATCAGGTAAACTGCATCGTAATTACACGCAAGCTCGACGGAATCACACCCGCCGAAATACTTAAGAACAGGGAGTGATTTCGGGGGAGAATGCGGCGATTACGGACTTTACTAATTTGCTTTAGCGTGGTAACCTAGTGAAGATGCAATA
>JAILAS010000048.1 GCA_024681495.1 Eubacterium sp.
TGCAAATGCGTGGTGGGCGGCGCGGTTCTTACCGAGGATTACGCCCGGGACATAAACGCGGATAAGTATGCTAAGGATGCAATGGAGACGGTGAGGTACGCCCAAAGCGTCTTCGGGGAATAAAATAAGTAGGGGGGACAGTATGAGATTTGAAATTACGGCTTCAATGATGTGCGCGGACTACGCCGACCTTCGCAAGGAGGTCAGCGAGCTCGAAGCTGCGGGGGTGGATTCCTTCCATATTGACATTATGGACGGACGCTACGTCCCCAACTTTGCCATGTCTCTTAACGATATGTGCTGTATCAGGCGGCTCACGGACAAGCCGATGGACGTTCATCTAATGGTGGAGCATCCCAACAACAACGTCAATCTGTTCATTTCGAACCTGCGTCAGGGAGACACCATCTACATCCATCCGGAGGCCGAGTATCATCCCTCTACTACATTGCAGAAGATAATCGACGCGGGAATCACCCCCGGTATCGCCATAAATCCCGGCACCAGCGTGGAGAGCATCTACGAGCTTTTGCGTATAGTCGAAAAGGTCCTCGTTATGACCGTGAATCCCGGAAACGCCGGGCAGATGTTTTTGCCCTACGTGGGAGAGAAGTTCGAAAAGCTGCTCCCCCTCGCCGAGGAGATGAAGTTCAAGGTGTACTGGGATGGCGCCTGCACCCATGACAAGGTAGAGAAGTACGCGGAGATGGGCGTGGACGGTTTCGTTTTGGGAACCAATATCCTCTTCGGGAAGGGCCGCCCCTACGCCGACATTATCAAAGAGGTGAGAGCCCTCGCTCCGGAGAAGAGCTCATGAGGGCGTATGTCCTGAAAAAGCTGGGGGAGATATCCCTCGAGGATGTGGCCGCTCCCGTGCCCGCGGAGGGTGAGGTGCTCGTCAGGGTCAGGGCAGCAGGCATCTGCGGCTCGGACGTGCCCCGGGTGTACACCAAGGGGACCTACCATTACCCGCTGATACCCGGACACGAGTTCGCGGGAGTGACCTCAGACGGCAGGAGGGTGGGCGTCTTTCCGCTCATACCCTGCGGGGAGTGCGCCATGTGCAGGAAGAAACTCTACGAGCTGTGCCGCTCCTACGACTACATCGGATCGCGCAGGGACGGTGCCTTTGCCGAATATGTGTCCGTCCCCGAAAAGAATCTGCTCGAGATTCCCGACGACATGCCCTTTAAGGTGGCCGCGATGCTCGAGCCCATGAGCGTGGCGCTGCACTCGGTGCGGCGGGCGGGGGACCCTTCCGGGAAGACCGCCGTGGTGCTGGGGGCCGGTACCATAGGCCTTTGCGTGGTGATGATGCTTCGGGCGCTGGGAGCCTCCCGCGTGTGCATTATTGCCGGCAAGGACGTGGCCGTCAATGCGGCCGCGGCGCTGGGATTGGATGAGGTTGACATAATTCGGTCGCGCGGAGACGACGGCGACTACGCCGACCTTCCGGGATTCGACATGGTTTTCGAGTGCGTCGGGAAGGCCCGCACGCTCTCGCAGGCGGTGGGGCTGTGCAATCCCTGCGGCAGCCTGGTTGCCGTGGGAAACCCCTACGGAGACATGGCCCTCGAGAGGGACGTGTACTGGAAGATACTGAGGAACCAGCTGACCGTGACGGGGACATGGAACTCCTCGTACACGGGGGAGGATGAAGACGACTGGCACACTGTTGTCAGGCTGTATGAAGAGGGGAAGATAGATCCCGGGAGACTTATCACCCACAGCCTCGCGTTCGACGAACTGATACGCGGGCTGGAGATAATGAGGGATAAGTCCGATGAGTACATTAAGGTTATGATAACGGAGGAAGACGATGTCTGACTTTGCATCCAGAAGAAAAAAGATACTCGTGATAGACGACGAGAGTATGTTCCTCAAGGTTGCCCGGCACATCCTTGAGGAGTACTACATTGTCCTTTGCGCGCGTAGCGGAGAGGAGGGGCTCTCCATAATGAGGAGGGAGGATCCCGACCTCATAATGGTTGACATAAAAATGCCGGGAATGAGTGGGTTCGAGTTTTTCAACATGATGAAGAACTTGGCGCCGGAGAAGGACATTCCCGTGATATTCATGACCGCGAACGACGGTCATGAAATGGAGGCCCAGAGCCTGGAGATGGGCGCCGACGATTACATCACCAAGCCATTCGTACCCGCGGTCATGCTAAGCCGCGTCGATTCGGTGCTGGCACGGAAGGACAAGATGATGTCGCTGGAGGTTTCCGCCACGACGGATTCCCTCACAGGAGTGTGGAACAGGGTGGCGCTCTCCAGGAAGTTCAGGGAGATGATCTCCGCGTATAAGAGGGTGGCGGTCATCATGACCGACATGGATAACTTCAAGTCAGTGAACGACAGGTTCGGACACGAGATGGGGAACCGTATTCTCGTAGAGTACACCAGGTGCCTCGAGCGCCTGTGCGACGGAAACGGCGTGGTCGGCAGGATGGGAGGCGACGAGTTCGCCCTCTGCATTCCGATTATGTCGCTGGACGAGGTATTCCGCTTCAAGTGCGTGGACGCCATGAAGGAGATAACGGCGCGCATCAACGGAGTGGTCGGACGTCCGGAGGACGGCATGCTGTCGCTCTCGGGCGGCATCGCCATCTATCCCAGGGACGGCGAGGACTTCGACACCCTCATGGATAAGGCGGATAAGGCGCTGTACTATATTAAGGAGCACGGCAAGAGCGCGGTCAAGTTCTACTACGAGTGTACCGACGACATAAAGATGGATAGGTCGCAGGAGGAAGCTCCCAAGAGCAGCATGGAGGTCTTCAAGGAGAACGTCCTTACGGCGAAGTTCCCGCCCAGGGGCGCGTTCGACGTGGACTTCAACGACTTTAAGAACCTCTACTCCTTCCTCTCGCGCAATGCGGACAGGGGCATAGGCGACTGCCTCCTCATGAAGTTTAAGCTGAATACACCCGAGGACGAAAAGTCCGTAGAACAGGGGCTTAGGACCCCGGCGCAGAGGGCGTTTTTTGAAGCCGCGCTGCCCTCGCTTCGAAAGGGAGACGTGGGAGCCTTCTACGGGGACGAGTACTTCCTTATTCTCCTGTTTAAGTGCGGCGAGGCTGACGCCGACACCGTGGCTGAGCGAATCCTCGCCAGCTGGGAGAAGACGGACTTCGCGGACAGGGTGACGGTTACGTACGAATACGAGATGATAAAATAGGAGAGGGTTCTCTCCTATTTTGGATTGTGATATAATTGCTCATCAGGAGTGTGATTTGGTCTTTTTTTGTTCTTTATTGCTACACAATTACAACACAATTTAGTTCGAAAATGTCATAAGCGCAAGATTATGTGACTATTTGTGCCGGGATTCCCCGGCGGTAATTTTGAAAGGAGATTCAAAAAATGAAAATGAAGAAGAAATTACTTGCTGCCGTTCTTACAACAGCACTAAGTGTTTCGGCTGTTCTTGCCGGATGCGGAGGCTCATCGTCCACATCCTATGCGGGAAAGACGGTGACGGGTGAGGTCACCGCGACCGGAGACGCTTCCGTCACCATAGAGGTCAGCTCTGTGGCCGATGCGTCCGGAAATGCCGAGTCGGCAGATGCAGGAACCACGCTCACCGTGGCCATAACAGATGACACTACCATTACCTCTTCACAGGGCGGCATGTCCGGTGGAATGGGCGGCGGCATGTCCGGCGCTCCCGGCGGAGACTCTTCCTCCGGAGACATGGGCGGAGCACCCTCGGGCGACCAGGGCTCTACAGACGGAGCACCCTCGGGTGAGGCACCTTCGGGCGAAGCTCCCTCCGACCAGGGAGGATCCGACTCTTCGGAGTCTGACTCCGAGGTGACCACATTGGCGGCCGAGAGCGATTCTTCGTCTGCCGAGGGCGAGGCACCTTCAGGCGAGGCACCTTCAGGCGAGGCACCTTCGGGCGAGGCACCCTCAGGCGAGGCACCCTCGGGCGACCAGGGTTCTTCCGACGGAGCACCCTCCGGCGAGGCACCCTCCGGCGATATGGGCGGCTCGGCTTCCGGCGACATGGGCGGTAACATGGGCGGAGGAGACACCTCCCTCACAGTGGCCGACATCACCGTGGGCGACACCGTGTCCGTAACCTTCGATGAGGACGGCAATGCGACCTCCATCACCATTGGCGGCTCGGGATCGAGCAGCTCCAACGGTGACATCACCTACACGGCCAACACCGAGTACACCGAGGACGAAGAGGTGTACGGAATTACCATTAACTCGACGGGAACCGACGAGAACGGAATCCTCCTTCAGACCGAGGGCGTGTCCGTTGTACTCAGCGAGATGTACATCTCCCGCGAGTCCGATGACTCCACCGGCGGAGATAACTCCAGCTTCTACGGAGTGGGCGCCAGCGTGCTCGCTACCGCAGGTACGCTGAACATTACAGGAGCCGAGATTGTATCCGACGCTGCGGGCGGCGCAGGCGTATTTGCTTACGGCGACGGCGTGGTTTACATTTCCGACAGTGACATCACCACACAGCAGGATACCTCGGGCGGTATCCACGTAGCCGGTGGCGGTACCCTTTATGCGTGGGACCTCACCGTTGAGACCAACGGCGGGTCTTCCGCAGCCATCCGTTCCGACAGGGGCGCCGGCACCATGGTAGTGGACGGCGGAGAGTACACCTCCAACGGAACCGGTTCACCCGCCATCTACTCCACGGCTGATATCACCGTAAACGAGGCCGAGCTCACGGCTACCGGCTCCGAGGCCATCTGTATCGAGGGTCTCAACACCATCCGCCTCTACGACTGCGACCTCACCGGAAACATGTCCGATGACGACCAGAACGATATCACCTGGAACGTGATCCTTTACCAGAGCATGTCCGGCGACTCCGAGGAGGGTAACTCCACCTTCGAGATGAGCGGCGGCACCCTTACTGCCGAGAACGGCGGAATGTTCTACACCACCAACACCGAGTCCACGTTCATCCTGAATGACGTTGACATAACATACGCAGAGGACTCCGAGTTCTTCCTGCAGTGCACCGGTAACACCAATGAGAGAGGCTGGGGTACCGAGGGCGAGAACGGCGCCGACTGCCTGTTCACCGCCATCAGCCAGGAGATGGAAGGCGACGTAATCTACGACTCTGTTTCCACCCTCGACTTCTACATGACCGACGGATCGACCCTCACGGGCGCGTTCGTTGACGACGAGACCTGGGCCGGAGACGGCGGAGACGGCGAGTGCAACGTATATATCAGCGACGACTCCAAGTGGGTAGTGACAGGCGACTCCACCGTCACCAACCTCTACTCCGAGGGAACCATCGTCGACGAGGACGGAAACACCGTAACCATCGAGGGTACCGACGGTACCGTATACGTGGAGGGCACCAGCTCCTACACCATCACCGTTACCAGCTACTCCGACAGCGTGGATCTCAGCGGCGCATCGAGCGTAGGCACTTTCTCCGACTACGAGGTAGAGGAGCCCGATTCGATCGTATAATTCAGTTAAACACTTTAAGGGCCTCCCATCCGGGGGGCCTTTTTTGGCGTATCGGGCCCCATCCCCGCGCCGGCGCACGATCGGTTTCGGACGCTTTAAGATTGCCCCGCTTTGTGGTACAATAGCGCAGGTACTTATGAGAAATGAAATAATCAAAAAAATGTAAAGAAGGCGATTGAAAATGAAATTATCACAGCTTACAGAAAGACTCGAAAACCGCGTCGTATCCGGGGCGGGAGATCCCGAGATAACGGATCTGGTCTTCGATTCCAGAAAGATTTGCGAAGGTTGTATCTTCGTTTGCATAGCGGGCGCCAATTTCGACGGCCACGACGCCGCTTCGGAGGCGGCACAGAAGGGCGCGGCCGCGATTGTCGTCGAGAAAGAGGTTGACATAACGCAGGCGGCCTCCGACGGGTCATCCACCGGTCCCGTCGTCCTTATGACCGATTCCACCCGCAGGGCACTCGCGGTGCTTTCGGCTGCGTGGTTCGGTCACCCGGCCGAGACGCTTAAGGTGATAGGCGTGACGGGCACGAAGGGAAAGACCACCACCACATACATGGTGAAGTCCATCCTGGAGAATGCCGGCATGAAGGTGGGTCTCATCGGCACCATCGAGGCCATCATCGGCGACGAGGTAATCCCCGCCGCGAACACCACTCCCGAGTCCTACGTTATACAGGACTACTTCTCGAGGATGCTTAAGAAGGGCATCGAGGTGGTGGTAATGGAGGTTTCCTCGCAGGGCCTCATGATGCACCGCACCGACGGCTTCGAGTTCGAGCTGGGCATCTTCACCAACATCGAGCCCGACCACATCGGCCCCGGCGAGCATTCCTCGTTCGAGGAGTACATGGAGTGCAAGGGCCTGCTCTTCAAGCAGTGCCGCCACGGCATCGCCAACATCGACGACCGGCACACCCCGGACGTCACCGCGGGACACACCTGCGATCTGGTGACCTACGGATTCTCGGAGGGGGCTGACTATCGAGCCTCCGACGTGAACTACGTGAAGGGCCCGGGATACCTGGGCGTCGAGTACGACGTGACGGGCAAGACCGCATTCCACGTGGAGGTGGATCTCCCCGGCGAGTTCACGGTATATAATTCCCTGACCGCCATCGCCGTCTGCGACCACTTCGGCGTGGGCGAGGAGGCCATGAAGAAGGCCCTTAAGGTGGCGCACGCGAAGGGCAGGATAGAGCCTGTGAAGATTTCCGACGACTTCACGCTCATGATCGACTATGCCCACAACGCGATGAGCTTAAAGAGTCTCCTCGAGTCCCTGAGGAAGTACGATCCCGGCAGGCTCGTGGTGCTGTTCGGCTGCGGCGGAAACCGCTCTAAGCTGCGCCGCTACGAGATGGGAGAGGTGGCCGGCAATATGGCCGACTTCACCATTATCACCTCCGACAATCCCCGATTCGAGGAGCCCATGGATATCATCGCGGATATCGAGGTCGGAATGGCTAAGACCGACGGCGAGTTCGTGGAGGTGCCCGACCGCAAGGAGGCCATCCGCTATGCCATAGAGAACGCCCGAAAGGGAGACGTAATCGTGCTCGCCGGCAAGGGTCACGAGGACTACCAGGAGATAAAGGGTGTAAAGCACCACATGGACGAGCGTGAACTTATCGCGGAGGTAGTGGATGAGCTCTCCTGAATACGCCAGGATAATCGTAAATTTAAGCGTACAGAGCCTCGACCGGACGTTTGAGTACCGCATCCCGCCAGCCCTTACGGGAAAGGTCAGGGTGGGCTCGCGCGTCCAGGTCCCCTTCGGGAATTCGTCCCGGATGGTGAGCGGCTACGTGGTGGAGCTCGAGGAGGAGCCGGAGTTCGATCCGGCCAGGATAAAGGATCTCGACAGTGTGGTCGAGGGCTCGCTGGAGGCGCACGGCCGCATGATTGAGCTGGCCGCCTGGATGAAGAAGAACTACGGCGGCACGATGAATCAGGCACTTAAGACTGTCCTTCCCGTGAAGAAGAAGGTGAAGGAGAAGGTGCACCGCAGCGTGTCGTTGGCCGTCGGACGTGATAAGGCCATGGAGGCGCTCTCCATCTACGACCGTAAGAAGTACAGGGCCAGGGCACGGCTGATTGGCGCCCTGCTCAATGAGGAATCGGTGCCCTGCGAGGTCCTGACCGACAAGCTCAACGTCACCTCCAGGGTGATAACAGCCCTCGAGAAGGAGGGCCTCGTCTCCGTGAGGGAGAGGAAGATCGACAGGAATCCCCTCTCGCTGACGGGAGATGGCACCTACGATACCAGGCTCTCCGCGGATCAGCAGAGCGTCTGCGACAGCATAATTTCGGACTTCGACGCCGGAAAGTACGGCACGTATCTTCTGCACGGAGTCACGGGGAGCGGCAAGACCGAGGTCTACATGGAGCTCATCGCGCACGCGGTCGCTCAGGGGAAGGCCTCCATCATGCTCATCCCCGAGATTGCGCTCACCTATCAGACGGTCATGAGGTTCTACAAGCGCTTTGGAGACAGGGTGTCCTTTCTTAACTCGCGCATGAGCGCCGGCGAGAGGTACGACCAGTACGTGCGTGCCGTCTCGGGGCAGCTCGACGTTATTATAGGCCCCAGATCTGCGCTCTTTACCCCGTTCGATAAGCTCGGATTCATAATCGTAGACGAGGAACACGAGTCCACATACCGCAGCGAGGGGGTGCCCTCGTACGATGCGCGGGCTGCGGCCCGCGAGCTGGCCCGCCTGTCGGGTGCCTCCGTGGTCCTCGGCTCCGCCACGCCATCCCTGGAGTCGTACCATGCGGCCAAAAGCGGCGAGTACGGCCTCTTCGAGCTGAAGGAGAGGATAGGCGGTCGCCCGCTGGCGAAGACCCACGTGGTGGATCTGCGTCAGGAGCTTAAGGAAGGGAACCGCTCGGCCATATCCCGGGCCCTCGCAGAGGGCATTTCGCGCAGGCTCTCCCGCGGGGAGCAGACCATGCTCTTCATCAACCGAAGGGGAGTGGCCGGATTCGTTTCATGCAGATCTTGCGGACATGTGTTAAAATGTCCCCATTGCGACGTTTCTCTCACGGAGCACAGGGGAGGCATCCTGATGTGCCACTACTGCGGGCATACCGAGCGCGTGGTGAACAGGTGTCCCTCCTGTGGCTCCAACGCGATCCGCGGCTTTCGGGCCGGCACGGAGAAGCTCGAGCAGGTGGTTAAGGACATGTTCCCATCGGCCTCTGTCGTTAGAATGGATGCCGACACCACCGCGAAGAAGGGGGCGCACGAGAAGATCCTCTCGGACTTCGCGGACGGAAAGGCCGACATAATGATCGGCACGCAGATGATAGTGAAGGGGCACGACTTTCCCAATGTCACGCTGGTGGGAGCCCTGGCCGCAGATATGTCTCTTAACGCCCCCGACTACAGGTCGGCCGAGCGCACGTTCCAGCTGCTGACGCAGGCGGCGGGGCGCGCGGGCAGGAGCCGTCTCCCGGGCGAGTTCATCATCCAGACATACAGGCCCGATCATTTCGCTATAATAAGCGCGGCCGCCCAGGACTACGCCCCGTTCTACGAGCAGGAGACGGCGGTGCACGAGCTCCTGGGATACCCTCCCTACTCGCACATGCTGCAGATGATGTTTTCGTCCCCCTCGTCCGATCAGGTGGAGACGGCGGCGAAGACGGCGCTCGAGGCCATATCCGGCGGGGAGTCAGGAGATGAGGGAACGGTCATAACCGGGCCCTGCGATCCGCCGATGGCCAAACTAAACGACATATACCGTAAGGTTATGTATATAAGAGACGAGAAAAGAGACAACTTGGTTGACATAAAAGATGTGGTCGAGGCTCTGGCGCTGGACAGCCGGCTGGGCCGCAATGTTACCGTTAAGTTCACGTTTGATTGATGGGAAGTTCCCATGACACCCGGCCGTGCCGGGCCGGCAGAGACCTGCCGGGGAAGGAGGACATGTGGCAATTAGAGAAATTCGCGTTTTAGGCGATGAGATATTGACCAAGAAATGCCGGGAGATCAAGGAGGTAACCCCCAGGATAAGGGAGCTTGCCGAGGACATGATCGACACGATGTACGAGGCCAACGGCGTAGGACTCGCGGCGCCCCAGGTGGGCATACTCAAGAGGCTCGTGGTAATAGACATAGGCGAGGAGGACAAGCCTCCCTACGTATTTATAAACCCCGAGATCATCGAGTCCTCCGGCGAGCAGACCGGCGACGAGGGATGCCTCTCCGTACCGGGCAAGGTCGGCACCGTGACCCGTCCGATGTACGTAAAGGCGAAGGCCTATGACCTCGACATGAACGAGTTCACCGTGGAGGCCGAGGGGCTTCTGGCCAGGGCCATCTGCCACGAGCTCGATCACCTGGAGGGCACCGTATACGTGTCCAAGGCCGAGGGCGGCATAAGGGAAGTGCAGTACGCCGATGACGACGACGAGGAATAACAGCACGCCGATGACGACGAGCAATAACAGCACGCTTGGAGGTTGACATAATATGAGAGTTATTTTCATGGGAACGCCGGACTTTTCCGTCCCCATACTGGAATCCATTGCAGCGGCAGGACACGAGGTGGTTCTTACGGTTACGCAGCCTGACAGACACAAGGGCCGCCACGGCCACACCGTCCCCTCTCCCGTGAAGGAGTGCGCGCTTAAGCTGGACATCCCCGTCTACACGCCGGAGAAGGTCTCCACCCCCGAGGGCGTCGAGTACCTTAAGGGATTCGACCCCGACATCATGGTGGTTGCGGCATACGGCCAGATCCTTTCCAAGGAGATCCTGGACCTCCCGCGCACCTGCTGCGTGAACGTGCACGCATCGCTCCTGCCGGCCTACAGGGGCGCGTCCCCGATACAGTGGGCTGTCATAAACGGCGAGGAGTACTCGGGCGTCACCACCATGAGAATGGAGGAGGGCCTAGACACCGGAGATATAATCGAGGTATCGAAGATAAAACTTGCCGACAATGAGACCGCCGGCAGCCTCTTCGACCGCCTCTCCGGGGCGGGGGCGCAGCTCATCGTGTCCACCCTCGAGAAGATAGGAGACGGCACCGCCACATTCACGCCCCAGGGCGATGACGGCGTCACCTACACCAGGCAGATAAAGAAATCATTGGGAGATCTCGACTTCTCGAAGTCAGCGGTGGAGTTATCCCGTCTCGTCCGCGGGCTCGACCCCTGGCCGGGCGCATTCACGAGGCTTAACGGAAAGAACTTTAAGATACTTAAGGTCTCGGTGGCCGAAGGGCAGACCGACAGCGCGCCCGGCACCATCGTGTCGGCCGGCAGGGACGGCTTCCTTGTGGCCACCGGAGACGGATTGCTGGCGCTTGAGGAGGTTCAGCTCGAGGGTAAGAAACGCATGAGCGCCGAGGATTTTTTGAGGGGAGTGCACCCGGAAGAAGGAACCCTTCTGGGATAGGAGGACTCTGTAGTGAAATCCGATAAAAACGTTAGAGAACTGGCCGTAGACGCTCTTATGGCCGTAAATGAGGACGGGGTATTTCTTAACACGGAGATATCCCGTATATTGCAGGAGACGCCCTCGCTCTCACCCGAGGACCGCGGGCTGTTCGTGCGCCTCACGGAGGGCACGGTGCAGCACAGGATAAGGCTCGACTATTTCCTAAACAAGGTTTCGAAGACTCCCGTCAGAAAGATGAAGCCTTTCATCCGCGCGTTGCTTCGATGCGCGGCTTACCAGATATTGTTTTTGGACAGGATTCCCGATCACGCGGTGGTGAATGAGTCCGTAAAGATGGCGAAAAGGCGCGGATTCACGGGCCTGTCGGGTTTCGTGAACGGTGTGCTTCGCGGCCTCTCGTCCCGCAAGGATGAGATCGCCCTCCCCGACCCCGCCCGTAACCGCAAGGACTATCTGTCCATCGCGTTCTCGGTGCCAATGTGGCTGACGGAGCTGTTTTTGGACGAGTACGGATATGAGAGGACGCGCGAGGTCTTCTCCTGTATCCAGGCCGAGGACAAGCCGCTCTCGCTTTGGGCTAACCGGCTTCGCACGACGCCTGCTGAGCTTTTGAAGGCCCTCGAGAGTGAGGGAATTGCGGCAGAGGCCGTGGACGGGATAGACGGCGCCTTCGTCTGCAGGAATCTCCCCGGCATAAGGGAGCTCGCCTCCTTCAAGGCGGGAGACTTCTACGTGCAGAACCTGGGCCCCATGCGGGTTATGGACGAGGTGCTCGGCCGGCTCGATTTGGACGGGTTCGACGAGGAGAGCCCGCTCCGCGTCCTCGACACGTGCGCGTCCCCCGGCGGAAAGAGCCTGTACGTCGCCAACGCCCTCGGAAAGAGGGCATCCATCGTCTCGTGCGACGTGAGCGACGGCAAGCTGAAGCGCCTCAATCAGAACGTGGAGCGCCTGGGCTATGGAAACATCGTCTCCACTCAGGTGAGCGATGCGCTGGAGTACAGGCCGGCGGACGAGGGCGAGTTCGACCTGGTCATGCTCGACGTGCCCTGCAGCGGCATTGGCACCATGGGAAGGAAGCCCGACATACGCTACAGGCTGCAGAAGGGCGACATCGCCTCCCTCGCCGAAAGGCAGATGGAGATGGTGAGGGTGTGTTCGCGTTATGTAAACCATGGCGGATACCTCCTCTACATGACCTGCACGGTCGGCGGCGCCGAAAACGCCGCCAATGCGGCCCGCATTGCATCCGGGCTCCCCTTCGAGCTCATCTGCGACAGGCAGCTTCTCCCCGACGAGTCCGGTTCCGACGGGTTCTACTTCGCCCTGTTCAAAAGGAAGGAGGCCGACAATGGTTGACATAAAATCCATGTACAAGCCCGAGGTCATCTCCTTCATGGAGGAGATGGGAGAGAAGAAATTCAGGGCCACGCAGCTCTTCGAGTGGATGCATAAGAAGAGGGCAGCTTCCTTCGACGACATGACGAACCTCTCGCTGTCTCTCCGGGAGACCCTTAAGGAGAAGGCGACTCTCGATACCCTCGAGAAGGTTCAGGTCTTAGAGTCTAAGACCGACGGCACCAGGAAGTACCTGTTTAAGGCCTCGGACGGCGCCCTCATAGAGTCGGTCATGATGAGGTATTCCTACGGGGTATCCCTGTGCGTCTCCAGCCAGGTCGGCTGCGCCATGGGATGCAGCTTCTGCGCGTCCACGGTGAACGGGCTCGACAGAAACCTGACCGCCGGAGAGATTCTCGAGCAGGTCTACGGCGTGGAGAGGGACTCCGGCGAACGCGTGTCGCACGTCGTCGTCATGGGCATGGGCGAACCCTTCGCCAACTACGAGAACCTGATAAGGTTCCTCCGCCTCATCACGGATCCGGAGGCCGGGGGACTGGGCGCCAGGAACATAACGGTCTCCACGTGCGGAATCGTCCCCGGGATACTCAGGTTCGCGGAGGAGAAGATTCCCGTCACGCTGGCGCTCTCACTCCACGCGTCCGACCAGGCCGAGCGTGAGAGGATAATGCCCGTGGCGCGTAAGTATCCGCTCCCGGAGGTGCTTTCTGCCTGCGACGAATACTTCAATAAGACGGGGCGCAGGGTGACGTATGAGTACGCGCTTATTGACGGCGTGAACGACACCGACGAGGACGCCCGGAGGATGGGCGAACTTCTGGGAGGTAAAAACTGCCATGTGAATCTCATTCCGGTGAACCCCGTGGATGGTAAGGAATACAGGCCGGGTAACGCCTCGCGCTTTAAAAATAAACTTGAAAATTACCGAATAAATGCTACTATTAGAAGGGCATTGGGCGGTGATATCGACGGTGCCTGCGGTCAGCTTAGGAACCGTAATTCAGGAAGGGATTAAACCGGATATGAAGAGTTTTTCCGGAACCGACGCGGGTAAGGTGCGTCGGGTCAACCAAGATTATATTTACACCGGAGACGAGCCGGTTGGGAATCTGCCCAATCTGTTCGTGGTGGCCGACGGCATGGGCGGCCATAAGGCGGGTGATTACGCTTCGCGCTACGCTGTCGATCGTGTTATCGAGCTCGCAGCGCAGTCGGCCGATGAGGACATCGATAAGATAGTTACCGATGCTCTTGTTCAGGTGAACAAGGAGCTCATCGAGGAGGCTATGTGCGATCCGGACAAGGAGGGCATGGGAACCACGTTTGTGGCTGCCGTTATAGACGGGGATGTGCTTCACGCATTCAACGTCGGTGACAGCCGACTGTACCTGGTCAATCACGCCATCCGGCAGGTGACCAGGGATCACTCCTACGTTCAGGAGATGGTTAAAAACGGCAGGTTAAATAAGAAACAGGCCAGGAATCACCCCAGGAAGAACGTTATCACCAGGGCGGTGGGAGTATCTCCCGAGCTGGAGGTGGACGTTTTCACCGAAAAGCTCAATAAGGGCGACGAGGTGCTGCTCTGTTCGGACGGACTTACGAACATGGTCGAGGATACCCTCATCGAGCAGATAATAAAGGCGGGCACGGACCTGGTCGACGAGGTCACCAGGCTCATAGCCGCGGCTAATGAAAACGGCGGCATAGACAACATTTCAGTGGTTTTGATTAGGCCTTTCTAGGTCGTTTCAATAATACTTAAACAGGAGAAGCATTATGTTAGAAATCGGAAGCTTATTGGCCGGAAGATATGAAATAAGGGAGAAGATCGGAGTGGGCGGAATGTCCTGCGTCTTCAAGGCGTTTGATCACACCCTTAACCGTAATGTTGCCATAAAGGCGCTTAAGACGGAGTTCTCCGAGGACCCTACATTCCTCGCGAAATTTAAGGCAGAGGCTCAGTCTGCCGCCTGTCTGGCGCATCCCAACATCGTAAATATTTACGACGTAGGAGCCGATAACGGCGTAAACTACATCGTAATGGAATATATCGAGGGCATCACCCTCAAGACATACATTGAGCTTAAGGGCAGGCTGGACTTCAAGGAGTCAGTGTCCATCGCCATCCAGGTGGCGAAGGGAATCGAAGACGCCCATAAGCACCACATTGTTCACCGGGACATTAAGCCCCAGAACATCATGATCTCCAACGAGGGCAAGGCCATCGTTACTGACTTCGGAATCGCCAGGGCGGCCTCAGCCGACACCGTTAAGTCCGATACCATGGGATCGGTGCACTACATCTCTCCCGAGCAGGCCAGAAACGGCTTCGTAGACGGAAAGAGCGACATCTATTCGCTCGGTATCGTTATGTACGAGATGGTTACGGGCAGGGTTCCCTTCACTGCGGACACCCCCGTGGCTGTGGCAGTGGCACACCTCCAGGACGAGATAGTAAGGCCGTCGGTTTACGCGCCCGACCTCCCCGTCTCCATGGAGGGCATCATAATGAAGTGTACCCAGAAGAACTCTGGCCGTCGCTACGAGACGATGACCGATCTTCTGAACGACCTTAAGAGGGCACATAACTTCCCCGACGAGGACTTCGTGGTAATCGCCGAGGAGGAGGGCGCCAGGACCATCCTGGTTTCGCCCGATGACATAAACGCCGTCCGCTCCAGGAATGCAGTGGAGGCAGATGACGACTCGAAGGACTACGAGGACGTCGAGGAGGATGACGACAGCGGATTCCTCAACCCCAAGATGGAGAAGGCCGTTACTATACTGGGTATCGTGGCGGGAGTCGTAATTGCCGGCATGGTCATCTTCCTTATCTGCTCGATGCTGGGACTGTTCAAGTTCGGCTCGTCGAGTTCGGGAGACGCAGAAGACACCGAGGAGACGGTGGAGGTGCCCGACATTTTGGGAATGACCTACGACGAGGCTCTCGAGGAGCTCAACGAGGCGGGCCTTGGTATTAAGATCGTTTCCTACGGCGATTCCGACGAGTATTCCGAGGACGAGATCATGTCCCAGAATCCCGAGTCCGGAGAGGAAGTCGAGGCCAATACCACGATTGAGGTGGTAATAAGCAACGGCGAGAGCGATGATGATGATGCCGAGGAGGCGACCATGATCGACGTAACCGGCATGTCCGAGGACGAGGCCAAGGACGCGCTCGAGGAGGCCAACATCAGCTACGGCACCACCACCTATTCCTACAGTGACGACGTGGATGCAGGTGACGTCATCTCCACAGATCCCGCAGCCGGCGAGACCATCGACGATTCCACCGTCGTAACCATCACGGTCAGCCGCGGAACCCAGACGGTTTCCGTGCCCACCGTAACGGGACTTAAGAAGAAAAAGGCCGTGTCCACTCTCGAGGACAGCGGATTCGAGGTGACCGTAAAGGAGGCGTACAGCGACACCGTAGACAAGGGCTACGTAATCAAGCAGAGCCCCTCCGCCGGCTCCACCGTTGAGACGGGCACCACGGTCACCATAACCGTCAGCCTGGGCGAGGAGACGACGTACGTTTCCGTTCCCGACGTGACGGGAGACTCCATCTCCAGCGCGCAGAGCACGCTTAAGAACTACGGGCTCAAGTGCAGCTACACCGAGGAGTACAGCGACTCCGTGGAGAAGGGTGTTGTTATCAGCCAGTCGCCCGCTTCCGGATCTTCCGTAGAGGAGGGTACCACTGTCACCCTCGTAGTGAGCAAGGGTCCCGAGACCACCGTTGAGACCGAAGAGGATTCCGGCGAGTGACGGGTAGAATAGTAAAGAGCCTGGGCGGATTCTTCTACGTGCGGGTGCCCGGAGAGGGCGAGTACGAGTGCCGCGCCAGGGGAATATTCCGCAAGGAGAACATAAAACCCCTGGTGGGAGACGTGGTTGACATAACTGTTACGCATCAGGGCGACATGGAGGGCAGCATTGATGCCATCCATCCCAGGACGAACTCGCTGGTGCGCCCGCCCGTGGCGAACATCGACGTGGCGCTCGTGGTCTTCGCCTGCGCGGACCCGGACCCGAATCTTAACCTGCTGGATAAGCTCCTGGTCTCCATGGAGGTGCGCGGGATAGACAGCATCCTGTGCTTCA
>JAILAS010000060.1 GCA_024681495.1 Eubacterium sp.
TGCCTCCTGCGCGGCCGGCATAAGGTACGAGGGCAGGGAGGACATGGCGATGGTGTTCACGCACAGCCCGGCGGTTTCCGCGGGCACCTACACCACGAACGTCGTAAAGGCGGCGCCGGTGGTATGGGACAGGAACATCACAGATAACGACCACGCCGTATACGCCGTGGTCGTCAATTCGGGAATCGCGAACGCCTGCACCGGCGCGGAGGGCGACGATGCCTGCAGGCGCACCGCTGAGGCGGCGGCAGCCGCATTGTCGGCGAAAAGGGGAGTGGAGGCCTCGGCCGAAAACATCATCCTCGCGTCCACCGGAGTCATCGGCGAGAAGCTCCCCGTGGAGAAGTTCATCGCCGGAAGCGAAGAGATGGCGGGATGCCTCGATTCGTCGCGCGAGGCCGCGAACAGGGTGGCCAGGGCGATAATGACCACGGACACCGTTGAAAAGGAAGTGGCTGTGGAGTTCGAGGTGGGCGGAAAGACCGTTACGCTGGGCGGCATGAGCAAGGGCTCGGGCATGATTCATCCCAATATGTGCACCATGCTGGCGTTCCTTACTACCGATGTTGCTATATCGAAAGAACTACTTTTAAAGGCGCTCAGGGAAGATGTTAAAGATACCTTTAATATGATTTCCGTCGACGGGGACACTTCGACCAATGACAGCCTGGTCATCCTCGCCAACGGTGAATCCGGAGCTCCCCTCATCGACAGCGAGGGCCCCGATTACGACGCCTTCAGGGAGGCGCTTAACTTCGTCAACACTACGCTCGCCATGAAGATGGCCGGTGACGGCGAGGGAGCTACGGCGCTTTTCGAGGTAAAGGTCACGGGCGCGGACACGAAGGAAAACGCCCGCACGCTCGCCAAGTCGGTTATTACATCTAGTCTTACGAAGGCGGCCATCTTCGGCCACGACGCGAACTGGGGCAGGATTCTCTGCGCTCTTGGTTATTCGGGTGTGGAGTTCGATCCCGTGAAGGTGACGCTCGACTTCGAGAGTGCGAACGGAAAGATAAGGATTGCGCAGGACGGCTCCGGCGTGAACTTCTCCGAGGAGAAGGCCACAGAGATCCTCTCGTGCGAGAAGGTCACGGCGCTGGTAGACATGAATACGGGTGACGAGAGTGCCACGGCGTGGGGATGCGATCTCACCTATGACTACGTAAAGATAAACGCGGATTACCGCAGCTAATAAACCGGATTTCGGGCGCGGGATTGCACCCGGACCGGAGTGAGTTTTCGGAGGAAATTATGGATAAGATAATGGACACATATCTGGAGAAGGCCAAGGTCCTCGTCGAGGCGCTTCCCTACATCAGGCGCTTCAACAGGAAGGTCATAGTCGTGAAGTACGGCGGCTCGGCCATGACTAACGAGGAGCTTAAGATGAACGTCATCGAGGACGTTACGCTGCTTAAGCTGGTAGGCTTCAAGCCAATCATCGTGCACGGCGGCGGCAAGGAAATCAGCTCCTGGCTCGACAAGGTCGGCACCAAGACTGAGTTCTACGAGGGCTTTAGGGTCACGAACTCGGAAGCAATGGAAGTGGCCGAGATGGTATTAAACAAGGTCAACAAGAGCCTCGTGGAGAAGGTCGAGGAGCTGGGCGTTCGCGCCGTAGGAATAAGCGGCAAGGACGGCGGATTGCTCCACGTTGAAAAGAAGCTCGTGAAGGGGCGCGACATCGGCTTCGTCGGCGACGTGTCGTCGGTTAATCCCAAGGTCCTTTTCGACCTCATGGATAACGATTTCCTCCCGATTGTAGCTCCCGTCGGACTCGACGACGAATTCAACACCTACAACATCAACGCGGATGACGCTGCGGCGGCCATCGCCAAGGCGGTGGGGGCGGAGAAGCTCGCCTACCTTTCCGATGTTGAGGGCGTCCTCATGGATGCCAATGACCCCTCGTCTCTCATATCCGAGCTTCACGTCTCCGAGGCGGATAAGCTCATAGACGATGGAGTAATATCGGGCGGGATGATTCCTAAGATCAAAAACTGCGTGGATGTTGTAAAGAGCGGAGTGTCCAGGGTGCATATCCTCGACGGCAGAATTCCGCACTGCCTGCTGCTGGAGATCTTCACCAACAGAGGAATCGGAACCGCCATTCTGGATGATGAAGCGCAGAAATTCAATGTGGAATAAATATTAGGAGAGATAACAATGAGCGAACAGATGACCCAGTACATGGACAATGCGGAGAAGGTCCTTCTCCACACCTATAACCGTTTCCCCGTGACCTTCGAGAAGGGCGAGGGAGTGTGCCTTTATGATACCGACGGTAAGAAGTACCTCGATTTCGCGTCCGGAATCGGAGTAATGGGACTCGGTTACGGCAACAGGGAATATGCCGATGCCCTTAAGAGCCAGATCGATAAGATTACTCATGTGTCGAATCTTTTCTATTCGACTCCCCTCTATCCCGCGGCGGACCGCCTGAGGAAGGCGTCCGGAATGGACAGAATCTTCTTCACTAACAGTGGAACCGAGGCTATCGAGGGAGCCATGAAGGCTGCGAAAAAATTCGGATACACCCGCGACGGAGTGGCCGACCACGAGATTATCGCATTCAATAACTCCTTCCACGGCCGCAGCCTCGGAGCGCTTTCCGTGACCGGTACCAAGCACTACAGGGACCCGTTCGAAAAGTTAATTCCCGGCATAAGTTTTGCCGACTTCAACGATATTGACTCCGTTAATGCGCTGGTTACCGACAAGACCATAGCAGTCATCGTCGAGCCCATCCAGGGAGAGGGCGGCATCAACGTGGCCACGCCCGAGTTCATGAAGGGACTCGACGACCTCAGGAAGAAGGGAATCCTCCTCATCTTCGACGAGGTGCAGTGCGGAATGGGAAGGAGCGGAAGCATGTTCGCTTTCCAGGAGTACGGCATTAAGCCCGACATCCTCGTTATGGCCAAGGCCCTTGGGTGCGGAGTCCCCGTCGGAGCGTTCGCACTCACCGAGGAGATAGCCGAAAAGTCTCTGTGTCCCGGAGACCACGGTACCACCTACGGAGGAAACCCCTTTGTATGCGCCGCCGTCGATAAGGTCCTCGAGATCTACGAGAGGGACGGAATCGTGGCCCACGTAAATGAGGTGGCGCCCGTCTTCGAGAAGTGCCTGAACGACATAGCGCAGTCCTGCGAGTGTGTCGAGGCAGTGAAGGGCAAGGGCCTCATCAGGGGTCTTAAGCTTAAGGACGGAGTGAAGGCTGCCGACGTCATGAAGAAGGGGCTCGAGGAGGGAATCGTTCTCCTCACCGCCGAGGGAAATGTCCTTCGAATGCTTCCGCCCCTGGTAATGTCTGCGGCTGAGATCGAAGAGGGCTGCGTTAAAATTAAAGAAATACTAATGTAATCTTTCGTAAAAGAATTATTGTAATTTTTTCTAAATTCATATAGAATAAATATTAGCTACATAAACTGTGTCGCGTCGCGTTTGCCGCTGCGACACATGTTTTTTGGCACTAATCTGTCAGACACTTTTTGTTACGATTTTTTATCATAATAAGGAGTGTATGAAATGCATAAAAATAAAAGTGTTATGTTAATCGCCCGAGGTTTGATTTTTGGGGTGATTTTTTCGGTGATGTTCACGGTTTCGGCGTGTTCCAGGACGGGGGTCATTGAGGCAGACGAGGGTCAGCAGACCGTCGTTGCGCAGGAGGATTCCGCCGGGGTTTCCACCACGGACGGGACGGATTCTCCGGACGCTCAGGAGACCATCTATGTGGAGATCGCCGGGGCTGTCAGGTATCCGGGTGTCTACGAGATGAGCCCGGGAGACAGGGTTTTCGAGGCGATAGAGGCCGCGGGCGGCTTCAGCAGTAACGCGTATACAGACGATATTAATCAGGCTCAGGTCCTTAACGACGCCGATAAGATTACGGTCTTGACGAATAAGCAGGCCGCGCTCGAAAAGGCGGCGTCGGACGGGGAATCCTCAGGGGAGTCCTCCGAGGACGACGGACTGATAGATATAAACACCGCAGATGCGGAGTCTTTGACAGCCCTTCCGGGCATCGGTGATTCCAAGGCGGCGGCGATTGTTTCATACAGGGAAGAGCATGGACCGTTTCAATCTTCGGACCAGCTCATGGATGTCTCCGGGATAGGAGAGAGTACGTATGCCAACCTCAAGGACTATATAAAGGTCTGAGGAGGGGCGTGTGGGGGTAACAGGTTATGGCCAGACATATTTTGGTTGTTGATGACGAGAAACTCATAGTTAAGGGACTTAAGTATTCGCTGCAGCAGGATGACATGACGGTGGATTGCGCGTTCGACGGTCAGGAGGCCCTGGATATGGCCCGTGACAATAAGTACGACATGATTCTTCTGGATGTCATGCTTCCGAAGATTGACGGCCTTGAGGTTTTAAGGCAGATAAGAGAGTTTTCGCAGGTGCCTGTTATCATGCTTACGGCCAAGAGCGAGGACATGGATAAAATCCTCGGACTCGACTACGGCGCGGACGACTACGTCACCAAGCCCTTCAATGTGCTCGAGGTAAAGGCGCGTATAAAGGCCATCCTCAGGCGCGGCGAGCCCCGCAAGGAGGGGAATGCCGCGGGCGGCATGATCGTCAGCGGCAGGATGAAGGTCGACACCGACGGCAGGCGCGTCTACATCGACGATAAGGAGATCCGCCTCACGTCCAAGGAGTTCGACCTGCTCGAGCTCATGATAACCAATCCCAACAAGGTCTACAGCAGGGAAGACCTGATGAAGATCGTCTGGGGAGCGGATTATCCCAGCGACGTGCGAACGGTCGACGTCCACGTAAGACGCCTTCGCGAGAAGATAGAGTCGAACCCGTCCGAGCCAAAGTACGTACACACCAAGTGGGGTACGGGATATTACTTCCAAAATTAACTTTCCCATTCGCGCCCGTGGTTTCTGCGGGCGTGAGTGTTTAAAGCGAGATTTGACGATAAATATTTATGAAGATATTTTTTAGCAGTATAAAATTTCTTAAGAGCATACGTTTCCGTATTATTCTGCTGGTGGTTTGCGCGGGTATTATTCCGCCCGTCTTCCTTACGTCCACCCTTCTCTATAACTACGAGAACAGGGCTATCGAGTCCAGGACGACCACCATTATCACCCAGGCGCAGCTCCTCATCAGCCATATCCTGAGCGAGGACTATATCAACGAACATCCCAATAGCACCCTGGAGGACCAGATTGACCTCCTCGGCGGATATTACGACGGCCGTATCATGATAATCGACAGCGATTTTAAGATTATATACGATACCTACGGCCTCGACACCGGTAAGACCATTATGGCCAATGGCGTCTTCGAGTGCTTCGAAAACACCCAGACTACGAATTACGACTATGAAAACGAGTACATTGAGGTGTCCATCCCGATAACCGAGGTCGACACGCAGGACGTGATAGGAGCGGTGCTTATCGCCAGTTCCACGAGCGAGGTGGCCGGCAATATCGACTACATGACGTCCACGTCCATCGTCTTCGTTGTCGCGCTTCTCTTCCTGATTGTCTGCATCGCGATCTTCGGCTCGGCTCATCTGGTCAAGCCCTTCGACAGGGTGTCTGACATCATTGGAAAGGTTCAGCCCGACAGCCCGGACGATCCCGTTATGGTCATGGACTACACTGAGACTGAAGCCCTCTCCGAGGCCTTCAATGAGCTGCTCGACAGGGTGAAGACCCTCGACGAGGCCAGGGCCGCTTTCGTTTCGAACGTGTCGCACGAGCTTAAGACGCCCTTGGCGTCAATGAAGGTGCTCGCCGATTCCCTGCTGGAGCAGGAGGACGCGCCGGTCGAGGCATACAGGGACTTCATGGGCGACATCGCCCAGGAGATAGACCGCGAGAACGGCATAATTACCGACCTCCTCTCGCTGGTTAAGATGGACCAGAAGAGCGGCGGACTCAATATATCGCAGGTCAACGTAAACGAGCTCATTGAGATGATCCTCAAGAGGCTTAAGCCCCTCGCGGACAAGAAGGAGGTGGAGCTCGTCTTCGAGAGCCTTCGTCCCGTCGTAGCAGAACTGGACGAGGTGAAGATCTCCCTCGCCATAAACAACCTCATCGAGAATTCGGTCAAATACAATGTGGACGGCGGCTGGGTGCACGTCTCATTGAACGCAGACAATCAGTTCTTCTACCTTAAGGTGGAGGATTCGGGCATTGGTATATCGGAGGACGATATCGCCCACATATTCGACAGGTTCTACCGCGCCGACAAGTCCCACTCCAGGGAGATCGGCGGCACGGGCCTGGGACTGTCCATCGTGAGAAGCTCCGTGCTCATGCACAGGGGAGCCGTCGCGGTCGACTCGACGCTGGGCAAGGGCTCTACATTCTCAATCAGAGTCCCCCTCTATAGTGCTGGTTCTGAAGGGAAAGGAGATAAAAATGAAGAGAACATTTAATATTTTGACCATTCTCTGCTTTTGCCTCGTATTCTCCTTTGGACTGGTGGGATGTGAGGAGCAGACTCGGACGGGAGACGAGTATACGGTCTACTACATAAACAGCGACATATCCGACGTTATTGGTGTGGACACGGTCCTCGACGGTGACACCACTGAGGAAAAGGTGGAAGACGTTATAAATGCTTACAGCTCCGTAGACGGAGAGGGAATTTACGTATCGCCGCTTCTCGACGGCACTGAGGTTCTCTCCACTTCGGTCAACCAGGGCGTGCTTACAATTGACCTCTCGGAGGAGTATCTGAACCTCGATACTGCTGAGAGGGTGCTGGTGAGGGGAGCCTTCGTGGTGACCATGACCCAGATCGACGGTGTGACGTCAGTAATCTTCACGATACAGGGAGACCGGCTCAAGGATGCCAACGGCAATGAGCTTCCGGCCATGACGGCGGAGAGCTTCGTGGTAAATCCCACCAGCCTTTTTAACTCATATCAGAGGACGGAGCTCACACTCTACTTTGGCTCGTCCGACGGCCAGAAGCTCGTGGCCGAAAAGAGGAGCGTGCATTACCTTAGCAGCGTTTCGGTTCAGAAGCTCGTGGTCGAAGAGCTGATTGACGGCCCGGACTCCTCCGATTTAAAGGCCACGTTGATGAAGGACACGGACGTGATAAGTGTTTCTATGACCGACGGCGTATGTTATGTAAACTTTGGCGACGGATTCCTCACGCAGAATTACGAGGTCTCCGAGGAGGTGGCCATATACTCGGTGGTGAACTCCCTCTTCGAGATTTCCGGGGTGGAGGCCGTCCATATATCCGTAAACGGAAACAGCGATATCTTATATCGTGACTCTATCAGCCTCGATCAGAATTTCGAGAATAACGATTCTCTCGTTTCCGGCGGAGCTGTCAGCTCGGAGAGCGGCGACCGTTAAACAGCCGTAAAGCCTATGAATCCGGTTAAAATCACCGATCTGCACTGTGAGCAGACCTCCTGCTACGTGGAGCTTTCGGAAAATCAGCTAAAACATTTTTACGAGCCCGAGGAAGGGGTCTTTATCGCCGAGAGCGAGAAGGTCATCCGACGGGCCCTCGATGGCGGCTATCAGCCGCTGTCTTTTTTAGTGTCCGAGGACAGGCTTAAGACCCTCGACCCGGGATTGTTCGGCGAAGGCGTGCCCGTATACTCGGCCGCGGAGTCTCTGCTGCACGACATGCTCGGGTACGAGCTTACGGGTGGCCTGCTCAGCCTCATGAGGAGGCGGCGGATGCCGGATGTCGCCGGCATCGTGAGCGGTGCGAGGAGGGTGGTCGTAATCTGCGACGTGCAGAATCCCACGAACGTGGGCGCCATCTTCAGGAATGCCGCAGGGCTCGGGATGGACGCCGTAATAGTCACTAAGGGCAGCTGCGACCCGCTCTACCGCAGGTCCGCGCGGGTCAGCATGGGGACGGTCTTCCAGATTCCGTGGACGTACGGCGGAGACGGGTGGATATCCGCCCTGAAGGACGGCGGATTTAAACTTGCAGCCATGGCTCTCGAGGAGCGCTCCGTCGAGCTCGGGGATCCCGCAGTTTCGTCGCAGGAGCGGCTGGCAGTGGTCTTGGGCAACGAGGGATACGGACTCCCGGCTCAGACCGTGGCGCAGTGCGATTACTGCGTCAGAATACCCATGAGCCACGGCGTCGACTCTCTGAATGTGGCGGCGGCAAGCGCGGTGGCGTTCTGGGAATTACAGTAAAATGAAGGGAAGATTTAGGATATGGCTAAGAAAAAGGGCGAAGTTAAGACGAACGCCATGAGAATACTGGAGAACCTCGGAATCGAGTACACCACCTCCACCTACGAATGCAAGGAATTCGAGGACGGCGGTCAGGTGGCGGACGCCCTGGGCCTCCCCCACGAGAAGGTTTATAAAACCCTGGTCTGCCGCGGTGCCGGGAAGGGATACTTCGTGTTCGTGATACCCATTGACGCCGAGCTCGATCTTAAGAAGGCGGCGCGCAGCGTGGGCGAAAAGAGCGTGGAAATGATTCACGTGAAGGACATCCGGGACGTGACCGGATACGTGCGCGGCGGGTGCACCGCAATCGGCATGAAGAAGCAGTACCCGGTCAGAATAGACGAGTCGGCCGCGGAGCTCACTGACGTGTATGTGAGCGCCGGGAAAATCGGATGCCAGATGAACCTTGATCCCCGCAAACTCAGGGAGGCGTGTGAGGGAGAGTGGGCCGACATCGTAAGGGGATAATCTGTATACTTTTAGTATGTATTTTTCTTCTTTATATAGTAATAGAATGGTCATGGTGTGGGGACACCATGACCTTTTAATTACTTGTTTTTTATTGCGAGGGAAGAAAATATGAAAAAGAAAAGAATTAAGGCTGTTATTACCGGTATTCTGACGGCCGCAATGGTAATTACCGGCATCCTCCCGGGGCTCGGGAGCTTCGGAGGCGTCACCGCATTGGCGGACGATACATCCATAAGCAGCCCCCGCCTGGTGGACAATTCGGACGGGAGCACCACGGTCACCTGGGACACGGTGACCATGGGATCGTATGTCAACCGTTACGATGCCTATACTTACCCCATCAAGTGGCGCATATTGGATGTGGACGACGGCACGGGGTATGCACTGGTGGTTGCCGACAGGGTGCTCGATTATAAGAGGTTTTCCTATAACTTCGGAACTTTCTGGAGGGACAGCGATATCAGGACGTGGATGAACGGGGATTTTCTGAACGAAATCTTTACATCCGAGGAGCAGGCGGCGATTCCGGATACGACACTGACCGGTACGTATGACACTCAGGTTATTGAGACCACAGATAAGATGTTTTTTCTCTCGTATGACGATGTAATCAATTCGGCTTACGGGTTTATAAATGATGCCTCGAGGGCTTGTGGCAGCACCGAATACTGTGCGGGATTGGGAAGTTCCGGCGGGTATAATTGGTGGCTTAGAACCAGCAGCTTTGACGGCTCAAGCTACCGGAACTATGCGGTAAACAACGGACATATAAGA
>JAILAS010000084.1 GCA_024681495.1 Eubacterium sp.
TATTGGGATCCATTACATGCTCAAGCCTGGCGAGCACTTTCTCCGCCTCTTTCGCATGAGCCTTATCGTCCAGAAACACGCCTTTTTTCTTCTCGTGACACATGAATATGTTCTGATAGATATTCATGTTCGGGAAGAGGCTGAGCTCCTGATGGATAATTCCCACTCCGTGATCGCGTGCCGCAATTGTATCTTTGAAGGAAACCTCCTCGCCCTCCATCGTGATTGTTCCGGAAGAAGGCTGTTCGATTCCCGCAATTATCTTCATTAGTGTGGATTTACCGGCACCGTTTTCTCCAATGAGAACGTTCACCTTACCCCGCCTTACGTCGAAGGACACATTGTCCAACGCCAGGGTACCGGGATAAATCTTACTTACGCCCTCGCAGTGGAGTACCGCATTTACATTCTCTGACATAAGTCTCCTCCTACTGCACAGTAATAGAAACCGGTGTCACTACAATGGTCCCGCTTTCATCCTCTGCGAAACATCCCACCACATTAACGGTGGAACCCGTAATGCTCTCCAAATCCAGTGATTCAACGACATTTGTCATGACGTTTTCGTTTATGGTTTTTGCATACTCAGACCACTCCGTCTGATTGGTAAAGTCCTGATAGCTCTTATAGGTCTGGGAATCGCGAACGGAAGTCCCGCTAAACACCTTTCCCACGGCCACATGAACCTCGTCGGATACTCCGTCGACGGATACGAGCAGATAGCCCTTGGGTGTGTCGGTATTGTACTCCTCCACCGTGCCGGTAAAAGATACCGAATAGGTGGCCTTCTTCTCAGTCCCGGCCGCCTTAAGCGTCGCCAGATCCTGCGCATTCGCCGTAATCTCTTCTACAATTACATCCCAGGAATCGGCTGCCTCTTCACCGGCGTCGAATGTGCTCTCGTTCGTGAAGCTGGCTTCCTCACCAATGGGAACCACCGTCACGATGCCACACCCTGTAGTGGTGAACGCAACCAATGCAAGAAGTGAAATTGTCGATACTATTCTCTTCATAATTCGCTTTCTCCTCGAAGCATTTTTTCTAAAATGCCTGCATACGGTGACCCGCATGCAGGCGGTTTAATTGTTCATTTTTTCAAAATTAGTCTCTTTTAATGTTGTTGCTTATTGATTGCTGATTTTTACTCTGTATATACGAATGCAGAGAGATTGTCTACGTTCTCGGAAGTGATAGCGATGCACTCGATGAGCTGCTTCTCTTCCTCGGGAGCAGTGCCCTTGATGTATGCGTCACCCTCTTCAACAGCGAGCTGCGTGATGTAAGCGATCTGCTGGAGAGCGGTACCTACCATGCGGCCCTCCTTGATAAGCGCTGCAGCGTCGTCGGAACCGTCGACACCGATGATGAGGATATCCTCGCGACCTGCATCCTGGCAAGCTGCTGCTGCGCCGCAGGCCATGGTATCGTTACCGCAGATGATTCCCTTGATGTCGGGATTTGCCTGAAGGATGGACTCGGTCTTCTCATAAGCCTCGGTCTGATCCCAGCTGGCCGACTGCTGAGCCACCATCTCCATGTCCTCGTACTGATCGATTACGGAGTGGAAGTTCTCAGAGCGAACCTGGCAGTTGGTGTCGGACTCGAGTCCGAGAAGCTCTGCATACTGTCCTTCGTATTCCATTGCCTCAACCCATGCCTCGGCGATTGCCGCTGCGCCCTGAGCGTTGTCGGCAACGATCTGAGCTGCTGCCACGCCCGTCTCATTGATCTCGCGGTCAACGAGGAAGGTGGGGATGCTTGCGTCTGCGGCTCTCTGGATAGCCTCGATGGAAGCGTCCGCGCCGGCGTTGTCGCAAACGATGAATGCAGCGTCATCTGCGATTGCCTGATCGAAAAGATCGGACTGAGCAGAAGCGTCATCGTCATGTGAGAAGCACTTTACTTCATAACCAAGTTCCTCGCCGTACTTAGTGCAGATATCCTGAACCGTCTTAAAGTACACATTGGATGTGGACGGCGTAATGCAGTAAATGATGTTGGAAGATCCACCGGTGAGCAGCTGAGCGGTCTCCTCGGAATCGCCGGTCTCAGCAGGCGCATCGGCGGAAGCTGCGGGCTCAGCGCTCGAGCCGGAGTCGGATGACTCCTGGGAAGCGGAGCTGCCACATCCTGCCGCCAAAGACATGATCATAGTCGCACAAACAAGTACACCAAGTAATTTCTTTTTCATTCCAAAACCCTCCTATTTTGATGAAATGAACAATAAAGTTATGATATGAACAGCTCTCTTTGCTGTTATACCCGTTATTTGGTAAGGACCGTATCAACGGCCTTCTTCCAGCCCGCGCACTTAGCCGCGCGCGTCGCCTCATCCATGGAGGCTGTATAGCTGTGATAATTCATGCCGGAGAATACCTCCGCCGGGTCGAACACGCCCAGGGCTATTCCCGCCATGTATGCCGCCCCAATACCGGAAAGCTCCTCGGCATCCGGCACATCCACCTGTACGTCTGCAATATCGCTCTGGAACTGCATAAGGTAATCGTTCTTAGTGGCACCGCCGTCCACCCTCAGGTGGGTGATCCCGATTCCGGTGTCCTTTTTCATTGCGGAAAGAATGTCGTTTATCTGATACGCGATGCAGTCGAGCGCCGCGCGAACCAGCTCCTTCTTCCCCGTATTCCTGGTCATCCCGCAAAACGAAGCCGTAGCATCATTGTCCCAGTAAGGGGCTCCCAGCCCTGAAAAGGCCGGCACGAGATACGTCTTATCCTCAGGGGCCGCCAATTTGGCCAGCGCCGCGGTTTCGACCGGAGACTCGATGAGCTCCACGTCCTTCTGCAGCCAGGCGATTACCGCAGCCGAGTAATTTATGTTTCCCTCGAGCACATAGGTGACCTTTCCGTCGATTCCCCACGCCAGGCTGGTAACAATGCCGTGACTGCTCGAAATCATATCGGGCCCTATATTCATCATGATGGACGACCCGGTACCGTAGGTGCTCTTTACCATTCCCCGCTCGTGGCATCCCTGTCCGAACAGGGCCCCGTGGGAATCCCCCATCACTCCGCGAATCGGAACGGGATGGGTAAAATACCCCTCAAGATCGGTCTCTCCGAAGTCTCCGTTTGAATCGGTAACCTCGGGAAGGGCCTCCGTAGGAACGCCGAACCACCCGCAAATCTCCTCGTCCCAGCTGAGCGTCTTAAGGTTAAACAGCTGGGTGCGCGAGGCGTTCGAATAGTCCGTCTTATGACACCGTCCGCCCGTGAGCCGAAACACCAGGTATGCATCCACCGTGCCAAGGCACAATCTGCCCTCTTCGGCGAGCTCCCCCGCCCCCGGGCTGTTCTGAATGAGCCAGGCGAACTTGGAAGCCGGGAAAAACGGCGAAAGCTGAATGCCCGTGCGGGAGAACACCTCCCCGGCCACTCCATTGGCCTCCACCTGCGCGCATATGTCCTTGGCCCTCGAGCACTGCCACACTATGGCGTGGTCGACCGGCTCGCCGGTGTCCCTGTCCCAGGCCACGGACGTCTCACGCTGATTGCTGATTCCGATGCCCACCACCTCGGACTTGTCGACGTTGTTTTCTTCTATTAATTTCTTAACCACCTTTACGGTGTTATCGTATACCTCGGAAGGATCGTGGCTGACCCAGCCCTTGTCGTTGATTATCTGGCGGTGCGGAATATCGCTCCTGCCGATCAGCCGGCCCTGCGCATTGAACAACAGTGCCTTGGTTCCCTGGGTGCTTTGATCGATGCCGATTATATATTGATCCATCAGATATTCTCCATTACCCTCTTGGCAATTCCCTCACCCGTCATCTCGTAGTGGGTGAAGACTTCCTTGGAGTTACCGGAAACGACAGGCGTGTCGGGCAGGGCGACGTTAATCACCTTCGTGGGGCAATTGGCACCCACCACCTGACTTACCCTTGATCCGAGGCCGCCGTAGGGGGAGTGCTCCTCAACGCTGAGAACCAGCTTCCTCCCTGCAGCCTGCGAGATCAACGTTTCACTATCAAATGGTTTGACGCAATACATGTCTATTACGGATGCCGAAACACCCTGTTCTTCCAGAATCTTAGCCGCCTCCACGCAGGGAAGGACCATCTCTCCGCAGCCCACGAGCGTGACATCACTACCCTCGCGGATCACGTTGGCCTTGTCGAGCGCAAACGGGCAATCCTCTTCCGTGTAAACATCCTCGACGGGATTTCTGCCCACCCGGATGTATGCCGGCTTTTCATCCTCGAGCAGTGCCTCTATGAGCTTCTTAGTCTGATGCCTGTCGCTCGGGAGGTAAACCCGCATGTTAGGGATGGCGCTCATCGCGGCGATGTCCTGTGCCGAGTGATGACTCATTCCCAGTGTTCCGTAGCTGATTCCGCCGCTTATTCCTATAAGCTTGACGTTGGTATTTGAGTACGCCACGTCGACTTTGCACTGCTCATAGCTCCTGGTGGAGATAAAGCATGCCGGGGATGCCGCAAATGGCTTTTTCCCGCAGCTGGCCAATCCCGCCGAGATACTGACCAGATTCTGCTCGGCTATTCCCACCTCCACAAACTGCTCCGGAAACCGGTCCGCGAAGGGAGTAAGCGAAGCCGACCCTCTGGAATCGCTGCAAAGCGCGATTATATCTTTATCGTTTTCCGCCTTTTCCAGCAGCACATCACAGATGGCCGCTCTGTTAGGAATGGTATTCATATTAGAGCGCCTCCTTCCTGGCTGCCAGATCGCTGACAATCTGCTGATATTGTTCCTCGTTGGGCACCTTGTGATGCCAGGCCGCCTTG
>JAILAS010000085.1 GCA_024681495.1 Eubacterium sp.
AGAAGATGTACGAGTTTACTCCGGGGCTGGCCCACCAGATTGTGGACAACAGGCTCGATAAGGACGGGGAGCTCGCCCAAATCTTCTACAAGATGATCGCCGACTATAAGGAGAACGGCACCACGCACATGAACTTCAACGTGGGCGATATGGTCTGCCAGTGCGAGATCTCCGAGTTCACCATAAACAGGGGAGGCAAGCCGCAGGGCTACCTCTTCGACACCCGCGACATCACCGAGGAGCAGCACGTGCTCGAGGTCATGCAGGACTATAACGAGTCGCTTAACACCGAGGTGGCTCAAAAGACCGAGAACATCAAGAACATTCAGGAGAAGGTGGTGCTCGGACTCGCCGACATGGTCGACAACCGGGACAACAACACCGGCGGTCACGTAAAGAGGACCAGCGACATCATAAGGATCGTCGTGGATGAGATAAGAAAACAGGGAGTGTACGACATTGGCGACGAGTTCGCATCCGACATCGTCAGGGCCGCGCCTATGCACGACCTGGGTAAGATAACGATAGAGAACGCCATCCTGTGCAAGCCCGGGAAGCTCACGGACGACGAGTATGCCATCATGAAGACGCACTCGGCCAAGAGCGGCGAATTCGTGCACATTATCCTGGACGGCGTGGAGGAGGACCACTTCGTGACAGTGGCCTTCAATGTGGCGCGATTCCACCACGAGCGGTGGGACGGTAGGGGCTATCCCGACGGTCTGGTCGGCGAGATGATTCCGCTCGAGGCGAGGATTATGGCCATTGCCGACGTGTACGACGCCCTGGTTTCCGAGCGCTGCTACAAGAAGCCGATGAGCTTCGAGAAGGCAGCTACCATCATGGAAGAGGGCATGGGAAGCCAGTTCGATCCCAACATGCTTTCAGTGTTCATGGGCTGCAGGACCCGGCTGGAGGAGTATTATGCAGCTACCCGGAAGGGGTAGGGGATAGAGAAGAATTGCGGCTGCCCGGAAGGGCGGGGGATATAAAAACGGTGACCGCTTCCGGAGAAGCGATCACCTTTTTTGCCTGTGGGTTTTATGTAAACTACATATTGGTGTAGTGACGCACCTTGAAGGTGTTCCTCTCGAGAGCGTCGTCGATCTGCTTGATCATCGATGCCCTGCCCGAGTTGAAGGTGCCGCGTATGTTTACATAATTCGATACGTGGTTCGAGCGGAAGACGCAGCCTTCGTTGTCGATGCTGTCGATGAGGAGCTTGGTCTCCTCGAGGATGAGCTTGGGGTCCGGCATGGCGAACTGCCCGGCCTTCGTTTCCTCGTACAGCCTGGTGCCGGGGATGATGTTGAGAGTCATCTCTCCGACGTAGTCCGGCTTCATAAGGCTCACGGCCTTTCCGGTCTCCACGGCGTGCTCCTTCCAGAGCTCCTCGCCCCCCAATCCTGAGAGGATGGTAACGGAGAGGGTAAACCCGGCGGCCTTCGCCTTGCGCCCCGCTTCGACGATTTCCGCAGAGGTGTGGCCCTTATTCACCCGCTTAAGTATGGTGTCGCTTCCGGACTCGAGGCCCATGTACAGCATCTCCAGCCCGTGCTCGCGGATGAGGCTGAGCTCCTCGGGCGTCTTGAGCAGCAGGCTCCTGGGGGTGGCGTAGCTGGTGATTCGCTCGCACTCGGGGAAGAGCTCGCGGATGGTGTCCAGAATGGTCACCAGGTCCTCTGTCTTATAGATGAGCGCGTCGCCGTCCGCCAGAAACATCCTGTCCACGTAGTTGTACAGGAGCCTGGCCTCGTTGAGGTCGGCGAGCACCTGGTCGAGCGTGTGGATGTGGAACTGCTTGTCCTTATACATGTTGCAGAATGTGCAGCCGTTGTGGCTGCAGCCCACCGTTATCTGCACAATGAGGCTGTAGGCCTCCGAGGGCGGGCGATATATGGTTCCTTCGTATAACATATTGATCTCCTGTTTTTGACAAAAACTATCACATATTGTATAACGACTCACCCAAAAAGACAACAGTGGACGTTGGATAATAAGATGTTGAGGCAGGCCGGAATCGTGTTATCATACTGTGAGGGGGAGTTGGAGGGTAAATGAGCATAAAAAAGTTTAAAGTGAATGCGGGCAGGTTCCCGCAGACAATGATAAAAATCGTGGCCATAGTAACCATGCTAATTGACCACATTGGGGCGTGCGTGCTGGAGGCGATGATTAGGAACGGATACGCTTTGGGCGACCTGTACCATATCGCGCGATACATCGGGCGGATCTCGTTTCCGCTGTTCGTGCTTATGCTGGCCGAGGGGGCGTTCTACACGTCGGACCGGATGAAGTACCTTAAGAACCTTCTGATTTTCGCAGTCATCTCGGAGATTCCATTCGACATGGCTTTGGAACTGTACAAGCAGTCCGGAGATATCCCGACCGGAGGGAATGTACTGGCATACGTTCTCGAATTCAGCCATCAAAACGTGTTCTTTACGCTGGCCCTGGGACTTATCGCCATTATGCTGATAGACAGGGGAAAGCTGTGGGCGTTCCTGGGGCCGGTGGTCATCGCCGGACTGGCGAGCCTTTTGAATACCGATTACGGCGCCTGGGGCGTGGTGTGCATATGCGTTGCGTATGTCCTCATGGTGTACGTGGAGTCAGACAGAGTCGTTATCTACATGGCTATAGTTCTGGTGCTGACTGCTATGAGTGCCGTGGAGGGGTACAGTTTGCTGGGGTTGATCTCCGTTTTCCTCTACAACGGTCAACGCGGCGCCATCAAAGGCCGCCTCAAGTGGCTTTTCTACGCCTTCTACCCTCTGCACTTAGCCGTGCTGGCGGCCATAAAGATAGCGTTGTTCGTGGTGTGAGCAGGTGGCGTGCCCATTCCGCTTTCCGAAACTCCACAAGAAAAAAGAAGCTCCATCAAGGAGCTTCTTCGTTGTTTTCTGCGGGTGTTTCGATCTCGCGGAACTCAGCGTCTATCGCGTTCATGTTCTTTTCGCGCTCAATCTCTGCGGCCTCGGCTTCCTTGCGGAACCTTGACGCGGCCCGGTTCGCCGTAAAGACCATGACCAGGTCTGTCGCGCCGTCGAAAACCAGGAAGATTCCCACCAGCATAAGGCTGATTGTGACAATCTGGAATGCGTGGCAGACGCAGATGATTCCGAGAATCAGGCAGATGACGCCGATGAGCACGAAGCGCATCCAGCTGTCGTAGTTGTGCCCCTTTGCCTCGGCAGCGATGGAAAAGTCGTTTATCGCATCCACAATCAGGAGCACTCCGATAAAGACGGGCAGCAGGCTGGCCGCGCCCTCGGGACTGGTGATGAGCCATAAGCCCAGGAATGCGATGATCAGGCTGACGATAGTCAGAAAGTAGCTGCGCGACTCGGCCATAAATCCGGCGACGGCGCCTACGCCGCCAATCAGCAGGAGCACCACTCCCACGGCAATGACCGCATACGTAACCGTCTCGGCCGGAAACATTATGAGCAGCACACCCAACGCGATGGTAAGAAGCGCCGTCATTACGGTGCCAAGTTTGATTTGAACTAAGAATTCTTTCATAAGACTTCCTCCCACTTTATTACTGTTACACATTATAACACCGATGGCCGAGGTTGTCCTTGATTTCATCACAATTATCGGCTACCATGGTTATGATTTTAACTCAGTCGGAACGGCTAATGAATTTGCCCCGGAAGGGATTGAGATGACTTCTGAAGAGAAGGTCTACGGACCATACACGCAGGCGCTGGAGAAGGTGCGGGAAGATATTGTCGGCCGGATCAACGCGTGCTGCGAAAAGGAAAAACTTAATACAGGGAACAAGGTGGTCGAGCACATCGAGAGCAGGATTAAGGACCCGGAGTCCATGGCCGAGAAGTGCCGCAGGAAGGGCCTCGAGGAGACGCCGAAAAATGCGCTCCGTGAGATTCGTGACTCGGTGGGTGTGCGCATTGTCTGCGACTTCATTGACGACATCTACCTGAACGTGGATTACATACGCGAGTTTCAGGGGTGCCGCGTGGTCGAGGAGAAGGACTACATCCGCGGCGCGAAGCCGAACGGATACCGTTCCTACCATATGATATTAGAGCTCATCGAGCCGTTCGAGGACGTGGACGGCAACATGCCGGGCCGGTGGTTCGTGGAGGTACAGCTTCGCACCATCGCCATGGACACCTGGGCGGCGCTCGAGCACGAGATGAAGTATAAGACAGAGGTGAAGAACCAGAATCTTATCGAGAGCGAGCTGAAGAGGTGCGCCGACGAGCTGGCGTCCTGCGACGTATCGCTCCAGACCATACGAAACCTCATTAGGGAAGGAAACTGACCCGTCTGCTCGGCGGAGTTGGGAGAAATCTTTCGCTTTAGGAAATTGATTTTTTCTCCTCCGTCAGCGTTCGGAAAAGTATTGTATAATAAGGAAATATTAGTATATGAAGATATTGGTAGCAGAAGATGAAGAGGGAATGCAGTACGCCATAACCACGGCGCTGCACATGTCCGGTTACGAGACGGACAGCGCCCTGAACGGGCTTGAGGCCGTCGAGATGGCCTCTAAAAACGCATATGACTGCATGCTCTTCGACGTGATGATGCCGCAGATGGACGGCATTGAGGCCCTGAAGAAAATCAGGGCGTCGGGCAACGTCTGCCCGGTAATTATGTTAACTGCGAAGTCCCAGGTGGACGACAGGGTCATCGGGCTCGACGCGGGCGCGGACGACTATCTGTCCAAGCCATTTTCCATGAAGGAACTCATCGCCAGGGTGCGCTCGCAGCTCCGTCGGAGCGATAAGGCGTACACGCCCAGGAAGCTCAGCATCGGAAACATAACGCTCGACCTCGAGCAGCAGGAGCTGTCTTCCGAGAACGGTATCCGCCTGGCGAAGAAGGAGACCAGGTTGCTGGAGTATCTTATCCTCAACCGCGATAAAACCCTATCCACCGATGAGATCTACGCCCACGTGTGGGACGACGAGCCCGAGATTGAGAAGGATGTGGTCTGGGTCTACATCTCGTACCTCCGCCAGAAGCTCATCTCGGTTAACGCGAACGTGGCTATTGTCGGCGAGCAGGGGGCAGACTACTCCATAACAGAGGCGATTTAATTATGATAGGAAAACTCCAGAGAAGGCTGGTGCTTATCACCACCGGCGTCATATTCATCATATTGTTCGCGGTACTGGGTCTGAGCGCCTACCTGACTTTCTACACGACCTACGTCAGGGAGATGCAGATCCTGAACTATCTCTGTGAGAACGAGGGCACGCTCCCCAGCGATTACAAGGACATCGACGTGAGCGACTTCGACACCAATATTCGCCTGGAGAGCTTCTTCCAGCTGCGGTACTTCAGCGTTACCGTGGGTTCCGACGGTGAGACCGTCAATGTGGATCTCTCCAACATCGTCTCCATCGACAACGACGAGGCCGAGACCATGTCGCAGTCCGTTTATATGAACGGCTGGGAGCAGGGCTATTACGACTACGACGGCGTGAGGTATGTCTACAGCACCAGGGAGAACGAGGACGGATCGCTCCTGGTGGTCTTCCTCGACGATTCGTATCTGTTCGAGTCTGCCATGGACACGTTCAAGTTTGCGGTGTACATTGCCGTGGGCACCATCATTGTTTTCATGTTCGTAATCACGGCGCTCTCGAGGAGAGCCCTCGCGCCCATAATCCGCAACATGGAGAACCAAAAGCAGTTTATAACCAACGCCGGTCACGAGCTTAAGACACCCGTGGCCGTAATATCCGCGAACGCCGAGGTGCTCGAGATGGTCAACGGAAAGAGCGAGGCGACGGATAACATATTGAGCCAGAGTGAGCGGCTCACCGGCCTGATTGACGACCTCATTGCGCTCGCGCGCGTGGGCGAGACCAGGGACCTTCGGCTCGAGCCCATAGATTGCTCGCCGCTGGCCGAGGACGTGGTCAAGTCCTTCGAGAACGTGGCGGCCCGCGCGGGTAAGACTCTCAGCAGGGAAATAGAAAGGGACGTCGTGATAAACACGGACAGCCATGCCGTGCGCGAACTCATGAACATTCTGGTCGACAATGCGGTGAAATACTGCGATGACGGCGGTGAGATACACGTCGAGCTGGGGAAGAGGACCCGCACCAAGGGCATGAAGCTTACGGTCTCCAACACGTATGCGGACGGGGAGGGCGTGGACTACTCCAAGTTCTTCCAGCGGTTCTACAGGGCCGACGTGTCGCACAACAGCTCCACCAGCGGGTACGGCATCGGGCTCTCCATGGCCACTGAGCTGGTAAAATCCTTCAAGGGGAAGATAACTGTGGACTATCATAAGGGAATGGTCCGCTTTACGGTGACAGTATGAGAACAGGATTGAACATAGATATCAGGATAAACATAAAAAAGGTGATAATTCTCGCGGTGATTTTCGTGGTCGCCCTGGTCATCTTTTCTTTGCGTGAGCAAAACACGGGAACAGTAGAGGACGCCGGCTCCATGGCCGAGGCGACCTTCCCCGTGCTCTACTTCCAATACGATGGCTCGAATATAAACGAGTGCCACGGCTACGCCAACGAGATGGACATTACCACCATGCGCGACTGCGTGACTCCCGTCGGCGATTCGCTGGAGCTCTCCTTCGAGCTCGACAAGTACGGCGCCGGGATAAAGGGGATTTCGTACAGCGTACGGACGACTGTGGACGACCGACTCCTCGAGGAGGAGGAGATCGAGGATATTACAGACGGCGGAGACACCGTGACGGGCACCATCTCTCTCGGTAACCTCATGGACGAGGACGAGGAATACGTGCTGACCCTGGCGGTGACCACCGAGGATCTGGGAGTCATCTACTACTACACTAACATCAGGCTCGAGGGCGACGCCGCCGTTTCCGAGGCCCTCGATTTCGTGAAGAACTTCAACGAGGTCACCCTCTCGGGCTCCAATGGATCGAAGATCGCCACCTACGTCGAGCCCGACTCTACGAATGAGAACGACGACCTCAGCTATGTTGACATAACATCCAGCCTCACCCAGATAATGTGGGCGGACTTTGGTCCCACGCTGGAGACGGAGGTCACGGTGGACATATCCGATATAACGGACACCTACCAGTCCTTCGTGCTTAGGTACAGCGTGACCGGCACGTCGGACGAGGCCCAGGGCCACGTTTACGAGGTGGAGGAGTACTACCGCGTCCGCGTGGGCGAAGAGCGAACCTACCTTATAGAGTACGAGCGAACCACGAACCAGCAGTTCGACGAAACCGCGGAGGTCTATGCCGACTCGTCCATCTGCCTGGGAGTGAGGGACTCCGACGTCGACTACGTCTCCAACGATACTGGCACGCTGGCGGCCTTCGTACAGGAGGGAGAGCTCTACCTCTACAACCAGCAGACCAACACGGTGGTGGACGTCTTCGGCTTCCTGGACGACAACGACACCGACATCCGCGACCTCTACGGCGAGCACGACATTAAGATCTGCAGCATGGACGAGAGCGGATCCATCGAGTTCGTCGTCTACGGCTACATGAACCGCGGCGACTACGAGGGCTACACCGGAGTGGGCGTCTATCGCTACGACCGCTCGGAGAACACCGTCCAGGAGGAGGTGTTCATTCCGTCCGATAAGTCCTACCAGGTCCTGGCGGCGCAGATGGACGAATTGTTTTATGTAAACTCTGAGAACGACTTCTTCCTCGTCTTCGACGGCACATTGTACAGCATCAACATGACCACCCAGAGCACGGAGGCCGTGGTGAAGGACCTCGAGGAGGGCGCCTACGCATTCTCGGAGGAGTCGGGCTGCTTCGCCTACGTGAAGGACGTGAACGCCTCCGACACCATGTACATCATAAACCTGAACACCGACGTCACCACCGAGGTGTCGGCGACATCCGGCCACTACATACGCCCGCTCGCCTACCTCGACGAGGACCTCGTATACGGCGAGGCCGATTGCGACGACATAATCTACGACGTGGTCGGGCACGTGACCTTCCCCATGAGCACGCTCACCATCCTGGACAGCGATCTGTCCGTGATGAAGTCCTACGACGAGGGCAAGAAGTACGTGGTATCCGTCTACACCGAGGAGAACACCCTCCACATGGAGAGGATAACGATAAGCGACGGGGTGGTTAAGGAGGCCTCTGAGGACACCATCATCAACTACGAGGACGCATCCGCTACCGACGCGAAGATAAACCCGACCTACACGGATGACATCATCCAGACCCAGGTCTACCTGACGTTCACCGAGGAACTCGACGACGACTCGCCCAGGGTTGTGGAGGGCGACATCGCCGTGACCGACAATCCGCAGCAGGTCGACGTTCTTCAGAGCACTATTGACGGCCTGTACTACTATGTATACAGGTCGCTCGAGATAGTCGAGAGTGGAATGGTGGCCAGCGGGCGCATCAGCCTGGCCGATGAGACTGGCGGCGTGGTCGTCTCCTCGAGGGGCCGCATCATCTGGAACAGGGACAGGCTCGACGAGATAGAACTCTCGGGCGTTAAGGTCCCCGACAGCGCATCGGATGCGTCCACCATCGCCAAGTGCATCGACGCCATACTCGAGTACGAGGAGATATCGAACAACTCCGAGTCATACCTGGAGGACGGACTCTCCGTTTACGAGACCATGTCTACGGTTCTCGAGGACAGGACCGTGCTCGACCTGTGCGGCTGCACCGTCGAGGAGGTGCTGAACTACGTGTCCGCGGGCACGCCCGTCCTGGCGTTTACCGACGACGATGAGGCAGTACTCATTGTCGGCTACGACGAGTACAACACCATCCTGTTCTATCCCGAGTCGGGAGAGAGCGACTACTACGGGCTGGAGGATTCCGAGACTCTGTTCTCCGGCGCCGGCAGCATCTATTACGGATACACCGACTGACGTGGAGTGGGGGATATGAAAAGACTGCTTTGGCTGTGCCTGGGGGCATGTGTGTTATTTACCACCGGGTGCGGGGACAATGTGAATACCGGGCCGTCAGAGTCGGCCGATGCCGCATCGACGGCGCCGGAATTTCCGTATAGGACGGTGGATGAGGCGTGGGCAACCGATACGTCGGGGGATGCCGCATTGGCGGCCGCCTCGGGCGACGCATATTCGGTAGCTGAGAGCGTAAGGCCCGAGGAGACGGAGATTACTATAAGCTTCGCGGGCGACTGCGCCCTCGGAAAGCTCCAGATGTATGGCCACGACGGGACAGTGGAGGCGTATTACGATTCGTACGGGCCGGAGTACTTCTTTCAGAACGTGCGGGACGTCTTCGAGGAGGACGATCTGACCGTGGTGAACCTCGAGTGCGTTCTGACGGAGGAGACGCAGCGGGTGATTAAGACCTACAATATCAAGGGCAAGCCCGAGTATACGTCGATTCTTACCGCCGGTTCCATCGAGGCGGTCAGCCTGGGGAATAATCACAGCCGCGACTACGGTGAAAAGAGCCTCACGGACACCGAGGAGGCGCTCGATGAGGCCGGGGTGGCGTATGCCATCGAGGACGTGACGGCGATGTGCACCACGGACGACGGCGTGAAGATCGGGCTGGTGAGCGCGGACCTTCTATACAGCGACCAGGAGCGTTATGTGTACGAGGGCATTGAGAGCCTGCGCGAGGACGGGGCGGATCTGGTGTTCGCGCTGTGCCATTGGGGTATTGAGTATCAGTACTATCCGACGCAGGCGCAGCAGGACTGGGCGCACGCGTTTATTGACGCCGGGGCCGATGCGGTGATTGGCTGTCATCCGCATGTCATCGAGAGCATGGAGGTGTATAATGGGAAGGTCATCTGCTACAGCCTCGGGAACTTCTCGTTCGGCGCGAACAGAAATCCCCGGGATAAGGCATCCATGATCTATCAGCAGACGTTCACCTTTGTGGACGGGGAGCTTAGGGACGAGGGAATCGACGCGCGCGTCATCCCGTGCAGGCTCAGCGGTTCCACGTCATATAACGATTATTCCCCCGTCATCCTCGAGGGAGACGAGGGGCAGCAGGTTTTGGACAGGCTCAACGAGTATTCGTCGCCGTACAGCGGATTACACCTGGACGAGGACGGGACTCTTTCCATAGAAGATTAGGCATATATTAAGGAGGAAACACAATGGATTTCAAGGAAGCAGTAGAGAGCAGGAGAAGCATTCGCAAGTACACCGATCAGAAGGTGGAGCGCGAGAAGATAGAGGAGATCGTTCGCCTGGCGTCGTTCTCTCCCTCGTGGAAGAACGTGCAGGCCACGTCGTTTGTAGTGGTTGAGGACGAGGAGATTAAGTCAAATATCGCCGCTGACTGCGTGCTCGGATTCGAGTACAATACGAAGACCATGAACAGGGCGGCCGCACTCGCCATCGTCACCGTGAAGCACGGACTCAGCGGATTCGAGAAGGACGGATCCTTCTCCACGTCCAAGGAGGACCGCTGGGAGGTGTTCGATGCCGGAATCGCCACCCAGACATTCTGCCTGGCAGCGCATGAGCAGGGGATAGGTACCTGCGTGCTCGGTATCTTCGACGAGGCCAAGGTGCGTGAGGTGCTCGGGCTTTCCGATGACACTGTTGTGGCTGCCATCGTTACACTCGGGTATGCCGAGAAGGCACCCGCCATGCCGCCGCGTAAGAGCGTGGACGAGCTTCTTACCATAGTATAAGGGACTATGTACGACAGGGTCTTTCCGCGAAAAAAATCATTGCGCAGGGCCATTCTGGCTATGAGCGCCGGGTGCACGTTTCTCGCCCTGGTGCTCCTTGCCATGTCTTTTCAGATTACATCCAGAAAACAGATTCGCGATGAGTCGCTTAGCGAGAGCAGCGTCACACTTGAGCGGATGCAGGACGAAATAGGGGACTACATCCACGAACTCACCGTTAAGATGCAGACGTTCTACACGGAGACCGCCCTGGTAAACAATATGCGCAACCGCCTCGTAGGTGGCGGCAATTACAGGGACTTCTACTGGACCGCGCGAAACTTTGCGACGAACAGATTCGACAGCTCCGATGGCCTGAGGGCGTTGTATATCTATGACTGTAATGACGACATTGTGAGCAATTACAGGATGAACGTGGTGGCATATCCGCGCGACCTCTACGATGCCGACATGGATGTGAACACGCTGAGCCTCATCCGTTATCTGTCTTCGGAGGATACGGACATGCTCATATCGGGCTACTACAATGAGACTGCCGGCGAAGACGTGATAAGAATCGTTATGAGGCTGCACACCTACGATGATAAGAGGACGCAGTACGGTTATCTTATATGTGACTTCGCCGTCAACGAGCTAAACAGCATAATGTCCAAGTACAGCTCATCCGATGAGCTTGTCACCTGGATTCAGCCCACCGGCGATATTTCGCTTCACGTAGTAGGGGACAATTCCGGCGCATCCGACGTCTACGACGAACTGAGCGATGTCATACGTCTTTCGTCTTCCTACGATGATTTCGCCTTCAATGAGGAATATGGTAATTTTTACCTGAGTATGTCGCGTTCTCAGGATTATGATTTCTGCGTCTACAGGCTTACGCCTCAGGTGCTCGTCATGGCTACCCAGCGGACGCTGGTCAGGACGCTGGTTTTGATTGCGCTTGTGATGGGGGTTATAACGGTCTTTCTTAGCCTGAGGATATCGAACCACATCTTCAAGCCTCTCGAGGAGATGAGGGACAGGGTAATTCGAATCCGCTCCGGTGAGACGGATTTGCGCATGGAGCCTCAGGGCTGGAGCGAGGAGTTGGAACTTTTGGGGACGGAGTTCAATGAGCTCCTTGACCAGATTGACAGCATGATGAAGGATAAGTATCAGTCGGAGATGCTAATAGAGAGGACGGAGTACCAGGCGCTTCAGGCGCAGATTAACCCGCACTTTTTATACAACACTCTGGATACGATGAGCAGTATCGCCAATGCGCAAAAATGCGTTCTGGTGAGCGGGTTGTGTCAGTCTCTCTCGGCCATATTCCGTTACAGTCTGGACATATCGGACAGCCTCTCTACCGTTCAGAAGGAGCTTGCCCATGTGCGAAACTACCTCTATGTCATGGATGTGAGGAACGGTTCGGACACGGGGTGTGTCTTCGAGGTCGATGAGGATACGATGGAGGATGCCATCCCCCGAATCACGTTGCAGCCAATAGTGGAGAACGCCATAAACCACGGGCTTCGAAACGTCAGGAGGAAGGATAAGAAGATACGCATCAGCGCTCATCACGTCGGTGACAATCTGGTGGTGGAGATAGAGGACAATGGCATCGGAATGGATGCGGACGAATTCAACGAGGCGCTCGAGAGGAATGATCTGCATCGCATTGAGAGCGGGAAGTCCATCGGAATCCTTAACGTGAACGCCAGGCTTAAGAAGGCCTTTGGTGACGGTTACGGTGTGCGCGTTGAAAGTGTTCCGGGCGAAGGAACAGTGGTGATTTTGACATTGCCGGCCGGAAAGGGGGGCAATGAGGGTGTCGACTAAAAGGTATAAAGTATTAATTGCAGATGACGAATACTGGAGCAGGGAAAACATAAAGCATCTGATTCCCTGGGAGCTCTACGACATTGAACTTTTGGACGCGGCCTGCGACGGGGAAGAAGTTCTCGAGAGGATTCCCGAAGAGAGGCCGGACATCGTCATGACGGATGTAAACATGCCGTTTGTGGACGGGCTCGAGCTGATAAGGCAGATAAAGGAAAAGTATCCGGATATCATTACGGTAGCCATAAGCGGATACGACGATTTCGAGAAGGTAAAGGGAGTGTTCGTCTCAGGCGGGCTGGACTATTTGCTTAAGCCCGTGACCAGGCAGCAGATGACGGAGGTTTTGACTAAGGCGCTTAGTATACTTGAGGAGCGCCAGAATACTCCTATGGAGGACAGAGGGAAATCGGTCAGGATGTCGTCCTTTCTGGAGGATACGGAGATGTCATCACTTCTGGCGGGCAGGCTGTACCATCCGAACGAACAGGTCTATATCCCCAGCAGCATGGAGTATGACAGGGTTCACGTTATACTTGTGAAGATTCATAAGATACAGCTTCTGACGTCCAAATACAGGAATGACATGACGGAGATGTCATACGATATAAAGGAGAGACTCAGGAAGGTTTTGGACGGGGTGGATGCCACGGTGTTTAACTTCAACCGTAAGGTAAACGAGTTTATGGTTTACATAAATTCTGCGAATCCCCCGATTGGGAATCTGGCGGGCGACATTGCGGGGGTGTTTGACCTCGATACTGAGGGGCCGGTTACCGTGGTGGTATGCAATGAGCCCGTGACGATGGACAATATTGCATCCTGCTACAGAAACCTGGTGTCCGGAATGATGTTTAGGCCATTTAAGATGGAACATTTCGTCACCGGATGCGAGCGGGTTGGAGAGGTTATGATGAAGAACCGGCTCAGGAGATCGCAGGAGAAGGAGCTTCGCCGGGCGGTGGCTGAGGGGAAGCGTTCTGCCATAAGGAAGATTCTCTTCGACGAGGCCGGATTCTCGCATTGCGACGATGGCAGCTGGAGCCTGCTGGAGGTGACGCAGTTTCTCTCGAGGGTGGGAGGAATTATCTGGTCCGAGGTGGAAGAGGACAATGAGCTCATACAGATGCGCGACGAGACCGAAGAGGCCTTTCGCTATTCACAGATGGACATCGACAAGCAGACCATCCTGGATAACCTGAATCTGGTTATCGACACCGTCTGCCCGAAGAAGGAGATTTCGGAGGATGCGACGGTGGACGACAGGGTGCAGGCGGTCAGGGATCTGATTGAGGAGAGGTATTTCGAGCATTTTACGCTCTCACAGATTGCCGAAAAGTACCATGTGGATCCCAGTTACCTGTCCAGGGTATTTTCGAGGAAGTTCGGGGAGAGCATAACCGCAATGCTTACCAGGATCAGAATTGAGCGGGCCAAGGAGCTCATGAGGCAGAAAAACCATACGCTCGAGACAGTGTCGTTCGAGGTGGGTTATGATGATTACAATTATTTTAGCAGGGTATTCAGGAAGAATACGGGGGAGAGCCCCCGCGAGTACCGCAAGCGTCTTGAAAAAGAGGAGAAATGACATGAAAAGAAAAGTTTTGTTGATGATTACCTGTGTTTGCCTTATGGCGTTTATGCTTTCCGGATGCGGATGCTCATCAGAGAGCGAGTCGGGAGATGACGGAGTCCTTGAAATCCTTGACTATGCGACCGTGACCTTCGAGGGGGAAAACGGTTCGGGAACTGCTAATGTCTCCATCGATTATGACGGACTCGAGCTCGAGATGGTGGGCGGACAGGAGGCCCTCGACGAGCTCGATGACGTAGAAGATCTCGATGTGCTCGGGAACTATATGAGTCTGGCTGCGTCGCTGTCGTTTGATACGGATAAGTCCGACGGACTCTCGAACGGTGATACGGTGACTCTCACCGTTACCTACGACGAAGAGCTGGCCGAGAATGCCGGTGTGACGATTGGAGATGAGCTCAGCCGCACTTATACCGTGGAAGGACTCGAATAGCGGTTGTATACATTTCTGCTTTTATTACAAAAAAATCCTATTTATTAACAAAATATGTCCTAACGATGTCCGGCTTGTTTCATGCATAATCGAAATGTATCAGAGTCGGCACGAGATAGACGTGACGGCATAATTCCATCACTTGAATAGGAGGAAGGAAAGTAATGAAAAGAAATGTATTAAAGAAATTTGCTTCTCTTCTGTTGGTTGGTACGATGGTTCTGGGACTCGCCGCTTGCGGCGGAACTACCAGTTCCGACCAGTCTTCGGGAGACTCATCAGGCAGCGCGGCTGAATCATCCGGGGATAGCGCAGCTGAACCCGCAGCAGCCGCAGGCGACATTAAGATCGGTGTTTCCATCTGGAGCTCCACTGACGTTTTGGGCAGCCAGTGCAAGGGAATCATCGATAAGGCAGCCAACGCGCTCGGCGTTGAGGTTAACTACGTAGATCAGGGCCACGTTTCCGAGCAGGTTACGGCATCGGTTGAGACGCTCTGCGCAGCCGGATGCCAGGGTATCATCATCTGCAACTCCGCAGACTCCGAGATGACTTCGGCCATCCAGACCTGCGATGAGTACGGCGTATACCTCTGCCAGTTCTTCCGCATTATCTCCGAGGAGAACAGCCCCGAGGTTTATCAGGCAGCTTGCAACTCTCAGTATTACATCGGCGCAGTTCACGAGGATGAGGTAACCAACGGCTACACGCTCGTTAATCTCCTTCTTGAGAACGGCGACCGCACTATCGGTCTCGAGGCATGGACCGTTGGTGATGCTACATTCCAGGCTCGCTGGGAAGGCTATCAGAAGGCCATCGACGAGTGGAACGCAGCAAATCCCGATGATCAGGC